>JAHHJQ010000379.1 GCA_018680005.1 Bacteroidia bacterium
TAGATAGGATTTTGACAATAGCCCAATCAAATGAATTAGTCGATTATATGGTAGATTCATTCAGGCTATATCACGCATATGACTTAGATCCTGACAATTCAAAAGCACCTCATTATGTGGAGCTCAATTTTCAAAAATTGTATAATGTAACTCGAACTCCATTTGACGCCATCTTACTTGAAATCGAATATAAAGATCCCGCCCTGTCCGCTCGAATGGTGGAAGCTGCTCGAGGCAAAATAAACGAAATTGCAACAGGCCTGATTCGATCGAGCCAGCAGAATCAAATCCTCCTCTTTGAGTCCAATATGAGGGATCAAGAAGCGGCTCTTGCCATAATAGAAGATAGTCTGAGTAATATCAGCCGGACTTATGGCATTATCAACTCAGAAAGTCAAAGTGAAGTCCTTTCGACCTTAATTACTCAAGCTAGAGCAAATTTGGAAAGATCACGGGCACAACTTCGATCCCTTTCTGATCAACCTGGTTCTTACCAGGATTCTCTTACACTAATATCCTCCAGAATTAGGGGTTACGAGCAAGAACTTCGAAGCCTGATCCGGGGCCAGGTAGATGGTGCTGCCAATTTCAGGTCATTTAGTGACGGCATATCCAAGTTTGAAAACCTGAGAACACGGCACGAACAGTTAAGCAGAAATCAGTCCGAACTAGTCGAAAAGTTGAGTAAGTTGAAAAATGCCTATCTCTCCAGTGTTCCAGCAATTCACGTTATTGAACATGCCAAAGTACCTGTTATCAAATCAAGGCCTGTGCGATCTTTGCTAGTCACATCTGCTACCATTGCCGCATTTATTTTCAGCATTTTGGGGGCTTTGGTTTTTGATTACTATAAGAAAATTGATTGGAATTCAATCAAGAGATCGTGACACTTTTTCATCCTGATATAAACGCGGCCCAACGCTGGTTCTTTTCAATATTAAGCGTGGTTATCTTGGGTACAATCATTGTTGCTTTCGTAACAGATCAGTTATTGCTATTAGGACTTCCGGCACTCCTATTGGTCCTGTTCATTGGAATTGTCGATTTCGCCAAACTATATTTTCTCCTTTATGCATCTATCCCGCTAAGTATCGCTCTAGAGCTAGGAGGAGGTTTCAGTACAGATATTCCCAGCGAACCATTAATGATAGGATTATCAGGTATATCGACTTTATACTTGCTCACAAATCGGAGCCCCGGATTTAGTGCATTTATAAGGCACCCGATATCTATACTTCTTTTTCTGCATATCGGTTGGACCCTGATTGCGACTATCAATAGTTCATACCCCTGGATATCCTGGAAATTCTTCCTGGCCAAGATGTGGTATATCCTGCCGTTCTATATACTGACAGGTATTCTGATCAGGAGAAATAAAGACATATATAAAATCATTGAGTATGTCCTAGTTCCATTGGTCATTCTTGTTGGGATAATCCTTTTTCGTCATGCCGGTGAAGGTTTTTCATTTAAGAGTGTGAATTTTGTCATGGGACCTTGGTTTATTAATCATGTGATGTATGCCGCTATTCTTGTTACCCTATTCCCCATAGTATTTGCCTGCTTTAGAAATCAAGGATTACAACTGAGCCAAAAAGACTGGCCTGCATTAGTAAGGATTTCGATATTGCTATTATTCTTGGCCGGTATTTTACATTCATATACCCGGGCAGCTATGGTAGCATTGGCTATTGCCATAGTGTCGTATTATATTATTAGAAACAGATGGATAACGCAGTCTATCGTCTTTGCAATTGTTGCGATATTGATTGGGTTTAATTATTTAACCAACAATAATCAATATCTCCAGTATGCCCCTGAATACACCAAAGCTATAAGTCATCAAAAATTTGATAGACTTCTGGAAGCTACAACTCAAGGTGAAGATGTCAGTACAATGGAACGTGCACATCGCTGGATTGCAGGAATTCGGATGGCTATAGATAAACCTATTTCAGGTTTCGGACCTGGTTGTTTCTATTCTGCTTATAAGCCTTATACGGTCAGAAGTTTTCAGACTTATGTCTCGAACAACCCCGAAAAGTCAGGAATTCACAATTATTTCTTGATGGTTTTTGTAGAACAAGGTATTCCTGGTGGAATTATTTTTTTGATTTTTTCGATAACTCTATTGATCTATGGTCAAAGAATATATCACCAATCACGAAATCCACAAGACCGGGTGATTGTCATGGGATTGATATTAAGTATCATTTCCATAGATGCTTTGCTTTTAATCAACGATCTAATTGAAACGGATAAGGTAGGTGCGTTTTATTTCACATTCGCAGCAATAATGGTAATTATGGATAACCGACTACGATTTCAATCGTCCAATTAAAACTTTGATTGTTGGACAAAGTTGATTGTTTTGAGTCCCTGTTCGAGTTTCTGTAGATGGAGGTGCGTATCTTTCAAGGCTTTAGCAGAATGATGGTAATATTTTCTAAAACAACCATCTTCTTTTTCTGCTTTGTTTACTTCATGATTAAGCTTTGCGATTAGCCCTCGAAGTTTAATAAAATCGGTGGAATTCATATCATTTGGTGTTTTGGTGGTGTGAATATATGAGGTCTCTTTTCAAATTTCTTCCCATTTATTCGTTAAAATGTGACGAGTAAAACGTTTGCATTGATCACTTTAGTTAGAAGTCACTACTGGAGCTGACGGCTTTGCTATATATTTCATTCTTTTTCTAAAAAGCCCCGATTGTGAAGTATCTGTTATTTCTAAACGCCTATTTTTTTGGAATCTTTTTCGTACAAGGTCAAGTTGAAGTGGATCCCTTTTTTCCTACCGCAGACGAGCAAATAACAGTGATCTTTGATGCAAGGAAAGGAGATCAGGGTCTAAAGGGATTCGCCGGAGATGTCTATGGACATATTGGCTTGATAACATCCCAGAGCGCCAATGACAACGACTGGAGATATGTACAAGGCGAGTGGGGAGTCGCTTTTCCAAAAACCAAATTAACATCCCTGGGTAATGACTTGTATTCTATCTCTTTCAAAATCAGAGACTTCTTTGGAGTTCCACAAAACGAAACTGTCCAGAAGTTGGTTTTCGTCTTCAGAAATGTCGATGGCACCAAGACCGGTAGAACCGTTGGGGGAGGAGATATATACTATGATGTATATTCTGAGAATTCGAGTCTGCTCATAGTACGCCTTGATCCGTCTGAAGATCAAAGGATTACATCTCCAGGAGAACAATTTCAATTTCGTGCTGCCATATCAAAAACTGCAAACCTTACGCTGACTGATAATGGTACTACTATATATTCCGCTACTGGAAAATTGGTAGATTTCAATATTTCCAGTAGTACTTCAGGGAGTCATGAAATCATTCTTACAGCCACATCTGGCTCTATGACTGAAAGTATACGGTATGAATACTTTGTCATTGAGAACGGAGTGTCTGTAAATCCTCCAGCAGGCATTGAGGATGGAATTAACTATACGTCCGATACAAGTGTAATACTTCAGGTACACGCACCGGGAAAGAATTCTGCCTTTGTGATTGGATCTTTTAATGGTTGGAACATAAGTACGTCTTCTCAAATGACGAGATCGGTCAATGGTCAAAAGTTTTGGCTATTGCTTGATGAGCTCGAAAAGGGTGAAGACTACTTCTTTCAATATCTAATAGATGGAATTACGATTGCTGACCCATATAGTGAACTAATTCTGGACCCCGATAATGACAGCCAAATTTTTTCTTCAACCTTTCCTGATCTTCCGGATTATCCCCAAGATGCTTCTGGAATTGTGACATGGATCAGCATGGACACGGCATCTTACGATTGGGAGGTGATTGATTTAACACCCGTTGCTAAGACTGATTTGGTTATTTACGAACTTCTGATACGAGATTTTTTGAGTTCACATAACTATAATGATCTCAAAGACACGTTGGACTATCTTGAGAATCTAGGTGTCAATGCCATTGAATTAATGCCTGTTCAGGAATTTGAAAACAATAATAGCTGGGGTTACAATCCTTCTTTTCATATGGCCTTGGACAAGTATTATGGGACTCCGGAAGCTTTTAAGGATTTCATTGATGAAGCGCATTCAAGAGGGATTGCTGTCATCCTGGATGTTGTTTACAATCATGCTTTTGGACAAAGCCCCCTCGCACGATTGTACTTTGATAGTGACCGACCGGCAACAGACAATCCATGGTTGAATACAGAAGCCAAGCATGATTTCAATGTAGGATATGACTTTAATCATGAAAGTCCAGCTACAAAACAATTTGTCAAAAAGGTCATGAAACACTGGCTTACTGAATTCAACATCGACGGATTCAGGTTTGATCTATCCAAAGGATTCACCCAAAACAATACTCTTGGTGATATCACAGCTTGGGGCCAATATGATCAGTCTCGAATTGACATCTGGAAGGAATATGCAGATTTTGTTTGGTCCCTTAAATCAAATGCATTGCTCATTCTGGAGCACTTTTCAGAAAATCTTGAACAGAAAGCCCTTTCTGACTATGGTTTTATGCTCTGGGGAAATATGAACCATAACTTCAATGAGGCTAGCATGGGATATCTATCCAATTCTGATATTACTGGTGCATCCTATATTCATAGAAACTGGGCGGATCCTCATTTAATAGCCTATATGGAGAGCCATGATGAAGAAAGGTTGATGTACAAGAATCTGGAGTTTGGAAATTCCAATGGAGGTTACAGTGTTCAAAGTATAAATACAGCTTTATTACGTCAGAGTCTTGTAACGACATTCTTTTATACCATACCGGGTCCTAAAATGCTTTGGCAATTTGGAGAATTAGGCTATGATTATTCTATCAATACTTGCACCAATGGATCAATAGGAGATTGTCGGCTCGATCGAAAGCCGATTCGCTGGGATTATCTTAATGCAGAGGAACGAAGATACCTGAGAGACTTCACTGCTGCATTGATCCAAATTAAGCAATCCGAACCTATCTTTGAAACCGACCAGTATGAGATATTGCAACCAGGATCGATAAAATTCATGAAGCTCATGGGTAATGGTCAAAATGCACTGGTGGTTGGGAATTTTGATGTAGAAAATGCATCCCAGAATATTGAATTTCAACATGCCGGAGACTGGTATGAATATTTTTCCGGAGACACATTAACAGTCGATCAAATCGCTCAAACCATTGAATTGGCTCCGGGAACTTTCAAACTTTATACTGACTACAAACTTGATGAATCTGGCAACTTTACAGTCTCCTCGAAGGTTATAAAGGATAATTCATTGGATCTGAAAGTCTTTCCCAACCCTAGTCCGGGAACGATATTTGTCTCATTTTTCCTTGATACGCCTGAGATCCTCTCGATCAAAATATATGATTCGATCGGGCAACTTGTTCAGATAATTCCAGAAAAAAAATATCCAAGTGGTCACAATGAACTACAACTTGACCAACGTTTCGATAATGGTATGTTCATTCTTCAAATTTCGAATAAGGTCAAAAAAACAACCAGCAAATTTCTGATTCAAAAAGAGTAGTCATGAAAACACCCATAATTTCGGTTTTAGTTTTTCTTTTTTTAAGTAGCCATATTTTCGGTCAATCACCAGTAGGAATCTGGCAAACTGTAGATGATAACAATGGCGATATCCGATCCGAAATGGAACTTTATCTATCGGATGATGGCAAATTAGAAGGTCGTGTCCACAAATTAATGAGGGAAGATGCCCCAATAACTTGCGACAGATGTCCTGGGGAAAAAAAAGATGCGCCTCTGATCGGGATGGTAATAGTCTGGGATCTACAAAAAGATGGATCTAAATGGGAAGGTGGAAGAATTATGGATCCTGAAAATGGCAAGACCTATAATTGTTATATCAAATTAGAATCCCAAGAAAAACTTAAGATTCGCGGCTATATTGGATTAGCTGCGCTTGGGCGTACCCAATATTGGTATCGAAAATAAGAAAGAAAGCATTATTCAAAATATTTTTTGAGCGATTTGCCAAGCTCTCCACTTGTTGCAAGCGATATCCAACAAAAAAACCTCCCCTGAGTAACCAGGAGAGGTTTATTCTTTTACAAACTACAAATACAACTTATTCAAGCAAGATCATTTTCTTAGTAGCAACATCTGTGGAGGTCTCTACCTGATAGTAAAGAACACCCGTTGCGCTTAGATCAGACTTATTAATTCTTATCTGATGTGTACCCTTATCAAACGTTGCTGATTGTGTATAAAGCACTTTGCCTGCAACATCATAGATCTTCAACTGTACCTGATCTGTCTTGGGTAAGTTGAATTGGATAAAAGTATGATCACTGAATGGGTTAGGTATGTTTTGGAACAATTCAAATGATGCCTCGACCCGGTTGAAGAATTCCAAAGTAACACCAGTAGGTTCCAAATCAACATTGACTGCTTCAGCAATTGTCATTGTAGAGTTAAGATTAAGCACGCTACTCAATCTTTTATTTGCATTAGCCGTAATATTCAATCTGAATAGAGTCTCGTCATCTTCAAGCTTTACGACATTGGGATTATCCCAACTAGTAGTGATAGCACCTTGATCCAACATCTGTAATCCAAAATTATTCAGAGACAATCCTTCCAAGGTGCCTTCCTGAACATCATCAACACTGATAGCAGATCTATCAAATCCAATTGTAAATTGATAACCAAAGTGGTTAAAATCACGCGCTTTGAATTCAATGGAATATTGTTGACCAGCCACGAGTTGTCTTTCCTCAAGACCAATCACCATATTGGAAGCCACAGGAGAAGCTGAACCTAATAATTCATTTGGTGTCGAACTTCCATTCAAATCACCAATTTTGATTCCAATGAAATTGGTATTAATGTCTTGCTCAACGTCAGTGATACTAATTTTTTGAGGCAACTTCTCTGACCATGGATTAGTCGGATCAGGGAATACATAATTCGCATCCACGAATATCCAGGAATCGTTGTTTGTGAAATTATCACTAAGTGTAAGAATTGCTTTTCTAAGGGTGATAATATCACCAGTACTGATCGTTCCAGAATTATTAACATCCGCAGCAATCATCTTATATGGACTATTCAATTCTGTGATTCCTAATAGATGCCTTACCATTGCCACAATATCATAAGTCGTTACACCATTCAAAAGATCTTCACTCTTCTTTCCTGTAACATCATAATTACCATGCATTGGCACATTAAACTGTACATTTCCGGCATTGTCAGTCACATTCGTATAACTCATATCACCTGCGATGTCAATCTTAACATTTTCTACAGATTCTCCAATTTCATTGTAACAATGAACACCCAAATACGCATGTTTCGGAGCCTCGACTTCAAAGGTTGAAGTACACGTTTCTTCCCCACAGCCGGTATTGGTTGTCCATGTAACCACAGCAATTCCTCCGTCAGCAGAAGGAGGGCCTTCACTATTATTGCTCAGAGGTTCACTGTGGTCTGTAGTTGCTGATGCAATCCAGTTGTTAAACAAGTTGTCTACTTCTTGTTGTGTCACACCTGCTTCCAGTTTTACTGAAGGCGGGCAACTTATACTGACCTCAACTTCATTGGGTACAGTAAATGTTGCATAACAAATTGCATCCGGCCTACAATCACTTTCAACTAACCAAGTGACCGTAACTGTGCCACCACAAACCTTTGGCGGAGTTGAACTTGTATTCTGCAAGGTCGCATTACAGCAATCAACAAATGTTGCCGAACCAACCCACTCTTCAAATTCAGATGCAATTTCTGCTTCGGTCAAACCCTTGGCTGTTGTATAGTCTCCTGGGCAAACCAAATCCACGTCTGGTGATGGATCGATCCTGAAAGTTGCAGTACCGAGAACAGTTTCGCCACAATCATCAACTGCTTTCCACGTCACCACTGAGGATCCACCACAAGTGCTTGGAGGGCCGGTACCGTTGTGCATCAATACAGCACCGCATCCTCCAGTGAATGTAGGAGATTCCAGCCACTCGTTATACATTTCATCGATTTTGTAATCCGAGGTCATACAAGGCATAAGGGTGATATCCTCTGGAATAGTAATTCCTGTCACAGGTGTTTTTTCTGCAACTGTGAAGGTTGCTGAACACGTTTCAGTCACACAACCATCAGTACTCCAGGTCACTGTTGTCGATCCTCCACAAGCACTAGGTGGACCGGTATTGTCATTCGAAAGTTGGACACCGGGACAGGCACCTGTCAGAGATACAGTACTTATCCAACTCGCAAATGCCGCACTGACTTCACTTTCTGTAGAACATGAAGGCATTGTCATGTTTGAAGGGCATTTCAGGACAGGCGTCAATGCTGGAAGAACAGTAAATGTTGATGATTTCTCTACACCCACTTCACAATTACTTAACAACATCCATGTAACCGTCTTTGAACCTCCACAAGCATCTGGTGCACCAGTGCTATTATGCATAATATATGGCTTGCAACCACCACTAAATGTGGGTGCCCTGAGCCACTTTATATATTCTTCTTCAATTTCCTCTGGTGATGTACAAGCAGCGATCACTTTATTTGCTGGAACTTGAAGATCGACCGGAGATGCATCATCCACACTAAATGTAGCAGAACACGTTCTTGTCTCACAATCGCTGATTACTCTCCAGGTTACTGTTGTTGATCCACCACAAAAATCTGGTGCTTCTGCATTTTCAACTTTTAATCGGGAGTTACATCCACCTTCCCATTTAACATCTTTGACCCAGTCTTTGAATGCATTGTCAACTTCAGTTTGATTCAGACAGGCTTCTATTTTTTTGTCAGATGGGCACCCTAGGTATACTGGTGGTGGTGGTGGAGTCGTATATGTTCCTTTACAAATACGGAAGGGAACTTCCTTATTGCATGGGTCTACAACTGTGATTTGCAAAGTTCTTGTTCCACCGCAAATATTCGGCGTAGGAGCTTGTGAGAATTGCGAAGCACTCACTTCTTTGTCATCAATGTAATACTTGGGATATGAACAATCTCCAGGAATGTATCTAAATGCACTTCGCCATTCCTCGAACTCATTCCTGTCTCCACATTCTTTACCAGTAAGATCACCAGGACTCGTGCAAATTGCAAGTCTGGACTGCGGAATTACAAATTTAGCTACGCAGACTTTAGGATTAGAGTCAGGATCCGCACATGGATCATTTACTTCTATGGCCAGCTTTCGACTTTCACCACATTCATCAGGCATAGGTGCATTATAAAAATCCTCTTCTTCTACTTCAAAGCCATCTACATAAAATTGCACGGTTGAGCAATCTCCTTGTCTATATTTAAAGCTATTTCGCCATTCTTGGAATCGAGTAAGATTATCATCGGCGCAGGGCTCTACTTTTAAATCTCCAGGATTTTCACAATATCCAAGTCTGGCATTGGGAATCACAAACTCCCCTTTGCATATTTTTGGCTGAGGGTATATATCGGAACAGGGATCGGTAACACAAATACTCAAAGTTCGAGTACCAACACAATCATCTGGCATAGGTGCTTTATAAAAAACCTCTTCTTCTACTTTAAAGCCATCTACATAAAATTGAACGGTTGAACAATCTCCCGGTATATATTTAAAGCTACTTCGCCAAGCTTGGTAAAGTTCTAAGTTCTGATCCCAGCAAGGCTCACCTTGGACGGTTTCTTTATCTGGGCCTTCACAGAAGCCTACTTTTGCAACCGGCACCATATAGGTTGATCCACAGGTTGAATTCGTTGCAAAACAATCATCACTCACCGTCACATCTATTCGTACACTTCCACCGCATTCATCTGGTCCTACTACCCCCGTCAAGCTTGTCATGGTCACCGCCGGTTGGCCGTCTATACTCACTGCATAACGCACATCTGGATCACATCCACCGCCACTTCCAGCAAATCCGCCTAGCCACGTAGCAAAATCTCCAGCTTCACACTGTGTCGTCGTCTTTGGATCTGGTGCCTTGCATACCAATGGTGGGGCATCGGGTACCGTATAGGTCGATCCACAGGTTGAATTCGTCGCAAAACAATCATCGCTCACCGTCACATCTATGCGCACACTTCCACCGCATTCATCTGGTCCTACTAGCCCCGTCTAGATTGTCATGTTCACCGCCGTTTTTTATTATATACTCAGTGGATAACTC
>JAHHJQ010000393.1 GCA_018680005.1 Bacteroidia bacterium
ATCGATCCACCGATCTTTTCATCAAAAGTATATTTTTTGTGATCTCACTAATGTTGTAGTTGGTACCTATGGCCGCCTCACCAAAACTTCGGGTGCCTTCAATTTCAAAAATCTCATCCAGAAATCCTTTACCTTTTGATGCGCTCCAATCCGTGACAACACCATCTTTAACATGCAAGACAACATCTTCTACTTCACGGCCCATATAAATGGCAGGATAATCAAAATGTATATGACCATTTACAGAATGCTCTACTGGTGAAGTATAGACCTCCCCTGAAGGCATGTTGGTTTGCCCATCAGAATTGATCCAAACTCTGCCCTTTGTACTGAACTCAATTTCAGTATCCTTGTGTACATACTTTATCTTCTCCCTGGAATTCAAAAGATCCACTATAGCCTGCTGATCTGCTCTGACCTGAAGCCAGCTCTGTTCCGGATCGTCGTCAAATAGTTTACAAGCGTTAAATACAAAACTTTCGTACTCTTCAAGAGACATGCCGGCATTTTGGGCAGCAGCAATTGTAGGATACTGGCATAAATTCCTTTTTAGATCCCTGGTAGCGGTACGCTCGAAATAGAGATCATTATAAGGTTTCATGACCTTCTTGCGATACTTGGTTTTATTCTGATCTATTCGACTATCCTCTTTCAGATTGAAAGGTGCACGTATAAAAATATAGGCCTCATATTCTTCAATAGCTTTTTTATAATTTGGAGAAATATGTTTTAATTGATCATCATTCGCCAATTCATAAAATATTCTATTTTTTTCCCTAAATGAAAGTTCAACATCGCAAATTCCACCTGCCCGAAGCGCTTCCCGATAGACTTCTCGGACCAGAGGTTCCGCAAGTGTAGTCGACTGCACAAAGAGCCGCTCTCCTGGTTGCAAATTAACACAGTAGTTGACCAGCAACTTTGCATATTTGGATAGTATCGTGGTCATATCGCAATTTTGTTTTACCAATGCTTTACCTGATAAGGATAGCGTTTTTCATATAATTCACTAATGCTTTCTTTCAGGAGAGATCTTAGTTCACTGAGATTCTCACGCTTTAGTGCCGAAATAAAAATGTTAGGTGTTCCATATTCATTGGCCAGATTGGTCTTAACATCATCGAGGATCTGTGCTCTTATTTCAGCTTCCAAGAATTTATCAAAATTTCTTTCACGATAGAGATCTATCTTGTTGTAGATCATTATCGTAGGAATATTATCTGCTTCCAGAGCATGGAGTGTAGCATTTACTGTTTTGATATGATCTTCAAATTGTGGGTGTGCTATATCTACAACATGTAAAAGGAGATCACTTTCTCTGACTTCATCAAGCGTTGATTTGAAACTCTCTACGAGGTGATGCGGTAATTTTCGAATAAACCCAACAGTATCAGATAGTAGGAATGGCATCGTGTCAAGTACCACCTTTCTGGTTGTCGTATCCAAAGTTGCGAACAACTTATTCTCGGCAAAAACATCGGATTTTGATAAGGCGTTCATTAGTGTTGATTTACCCACATTCGTGTACCCAACAAATGCAACTCTAATGAGTGCACCTCTTTTCTTACGTCTTGTGACACTCTGTCGATCGATCTTTTCCAGATTCGCTTTTAGTTTGGCAATCTTATCTCTAACAATTCTTCGATCTGTTTCAATTTCTTGTTCACCCGGACCTCTCATCCCAATACCTCCTCTCTGTCTTTCGAGGTGTGTCCAAAGGCCTCGCAAACGAGGCAACAGATATTGCATTTGCGCCAATTCCACCTGTGTTTTAGCCTGTGCGGTTTGTGCTCTGCTAGCGAAAATATCCAGAATCAGGGAACTCCGATCGATGATCTTAACTTTGAGCTCTTCTTCCAGGATGCTTGTTTGTTTACCGGTGAGATCGTCGTCAAATATGACCATATTGACTGATTCGTGACTTTCGACATAAGCCTTGATCTCCTCCAACTTTCCCTTGCCGATGAACGTACGTCTGTCAGGGTGCTGGAGTCTTTGTGTATATCTTTTGACTGTTTTTGCGCCGGCTGTAAGCGCAAGAAATTCTAATTCATCAAGATATTCATTGATCAATTCTTCTTTTTGATTTGGAAGTATGATTCCGACAATTACGGCGTACTCCTGTTCCTTTTTGATTGCGGGTTTGCCCCCTTTACTTACATTCCAATCTGCCATTAACGTTTCCGGTGACTCTATTTAAATTTAGACAAAGGTATTACTTCTTTGTAAGTCCATTATTTTTTCTGCAACCAGTGAGCCGGATTTAGTAATTGTCTGCCCTGCCAGATCTCGAAATGAATATTAGAAATGTTCGAAGCAGAAGCGGCCGCATATGCTATAACCTGACCCCTTTTCACCTTTTCTCCTTTCGAAACAGCAACGTCTTCCACATTCGCATAGACACTATAATATGTCCCGTGATTGATGAGAATTGTTTTCTGGAAACCAGCAATGTTCTGAATGGCAATAACATTACCTTCAAAGACAGTTTTCACAGGTTCGCTTTGTTCTGTAACAATATCGATCCCATTATTTGTGATAAAGATCATCTTTAACTCCGGATGTCTCTGTTTTCCAAATTTTCGACTGATATATCCTTGAGCCACCGGCCAGGGTAATTTTCCTTTATTTGCCCCAAAGGCATTATTTAATTTTCTGATTGCATCGGGCAGTTTGGTCATATTGCTCTTCCCTGCCATTGAAGATTCCACTAAAGCCGCCAGACGTTGATCCAGTTTTCTTTTTTGAGCCAGCTTCGCATTCAACCTTTGCGTGAGAAATTGCTCATTTTGCTTAATTTCTTTAAGAGTCGATTCACGCTTCTTTCTGGACCTTTCAAGCGCTTTTCGTTGATCTTCCAACGTTGCCAGGTTTTGTTTTTTTTCTTCAAATACCGTTTCCAGTTCGTTTAATTCAATGAGCAAATGAGACTCTTTTTCTTGTAGATCTGATATGTATAATTGCTGATACTGACTTAGATTTCTATAGTAGATCATTCTTTTCCACGCTTTGACAATCGAGTCCGCTGAAAAAATAAAAACTAAGGGATTATATTGAAATCGAGTTCTGTAATAATCTCTGACAAACTCTTTGTAGGCATATTTCATCTTGTCGTACTGATCCTTTACCAAATTAATCTCCGCTTCCCGTGCAACAATATTGGCATCTTGTAAGTCTATCTGAAGATTCAGATTTTCAATTAGTAAATCTCTATTTTGAATTTCATGACGCAATAACTGCATATGCTCCAAGCTGTTAGATCTATCCTTGGATAGACTGGAGAGTTGTTTTTGTGTTAGTGATATCTCTTTGGCTAACAGTCTCTGATTGGTCTCCAGTCTGGCTTTGCTTTGACCAAAAGCAATACTGCTCAAATGGATAAAGCACATGACCAACAGCAGGGATCTACTGTATCTGACTATAACTCGGTGGAATACTAAATTTAATCGCCTTGGGGGCATTAAGATCAATTTTTGAGAAATCGACTTCTAGTGAAATTTTTTGTCCAATATTCTGATGGAATATAAAATTACGAATATATGGGAAGCTGATTCCCTGCTCGGTCTCCTTATAGTCATCATACTCGATTATCCCTTTTCTATCTGTGAATAAATCCCGAATATGCAATTCCCTTAACCTGAAATGAACTGGATCGAAGAAATAATCCACCTGAAATTTTTGGTCTTCTTGCCGGAGCATGTGCATTTTTCGAATAACGTAGCTGGCTAAACTAGCATTTTCCAAATTATGGATAGGATCGCCAATCAAGACATTCATGAGATCTTCAAAGCCAAAAGGGATATTATAGTTCTCTGCAAATGAATCATATGCATCTATCAGAAATGTTTTGTCAATCCGGTTGATGTAGTAAAACGAATCTTTGGTGATTTGAATTCTTCCGCCTTCTACGCTTAGTTTTTTACCATTAGCCAGAAAGATGCTGTCCCTTTTGATTCTAATCTGGGAGCTAAATTTCTGTACAGATCCCTCGATCAGCAATGTCACATTAGCCCGTCCGTCTATCCATGACAAAGAGGGTTTGGAAAGCAGATGTTGGACAAGGCTATCTACAGGCTGAACGGATAATGGCTTTTCAGTGATGACAGTAATGGGAGTCTTACAGGTAATACAGAAAGTAACGATTAAAAATGTGAAGCAAATCGTTTGTGCCTTTGCTCGATTCATATTTGACGGGAAGCAATTTTCTTATTGAGGCTTTTGCTGGGATTGCCAAGATTCTTGGAGTCTTTCCAATATTGTACCGCAGCTTCGATGTTACCCATCTGGTATTCTGTATCTCCAAGTAGCTCTGCAACATGGTACGCGCTTTCGGGAGCCAGTGAGGAACACTTTCCAAGTTTTGTCTTTGCTTTTTCAAAGTTTTGCGACCGATATTCAATCAAGCCAGCGGTAAGGAGTACCTGCCAAACATTTTCATTTGAAGATTCTATTTGATCCACAAGTTGCTGTGCTCGCACCAAATTTCCACTTTCGAATGCCGAAATCCAGGCAATTCTATTAAGAATATCAAAGTCGATAATTTTGTCTTTCAATAAATCATTGATGATTGTTTCGCTTTGATCCTTTTTCCCCAATCCCATGTACGCCATGGCTATTTCTGCTTTGACCCGTTTATTAAGACTGGGTAATGAGGTAGTCATAATATCAGCCTGAATAAGCGAATTCAGAGCACGTGCATAATCCCCATATTCATTGGCTGCATAACCATTGAGATAGTAGATGTTGGGTTCGTTTGGAAAAAAGTCCAACGCGTCTTCTGTATTATCCAGCAAATCCTTGATTTGATAATTGTTGAGATAGATTCGATTCAACTGATCCCATACACTAAAAATATTTTTTTCTAACCGGAGTGCAGATTCATATGCATCGGCGGCCAGCTCATCCCTATCAGAAAAATGCAATATATCGCCATATACAGAAAATGCCTTTGCTTCTTTTGGATGGGTCTCTACCAAGGTCTTGCCTATTTCAATTAACTGAGTTCTCTTTTCATCAGGGGCACTCTCCAGGCCTTGTATGGCAGGAATGAGCTTACTTATCTTGATGTCGATATTGACTGTGTTGTCTGCCCAGATTTCCGAAACCAGATCTTTATCTGATTTCTTTCCACTTTCTAATCTAGCAAGTGCAACAGCCGATGTTGTATGATCAGGAAATCTTTTCAGAATGTCCTTGTAGGTAGATTTCGCCTTAGATAAGTTGTTGGTATCCTCGTAGAATTTTGCCAATCCAGTTGCATAGGATATTTGATTGGGGAATGCTTTTACAAGTTTTATGAGTTCTTGTTCTGCTTTACTGACATTGTCAATTGTTTTATAAAGATTAAACTTGCGGCCAATCACCTCTTCAGATACTCCGAATACAGATTCATGATCATCCAGTGTCGAAATAGCTTTTTTGATGCTATTGTTTTTGACATAAAAAAATGCAAGGTCAAAATAAAATTTTTGCTCTTTGGGCATACGGGACACTAGTCCTTCATACACCTTTGACGCTGCAACAAAATCTTCATTAGCAGCATGCGCTGCCGCCAATTCTTCCTGATACCAAATATCAGAAGGATTAATGCGAACAGCTTGCTGAATTGCATCTAGCGCTTCTTTGTTCAATTTAGCAACTAAATAAACCTTAGAAAGCTCATAATACACCACATGTTTGGTGTCATCTTCTTCAAGTATCTTTTTATAGAGTGATATTGCTTTTTCGTTGTCACCAAGAAGTCTTGCATTGGTAGCCTCAATGTAGAGCGTTTCGATTTGTAATTCCTCCTCTGATATTCTCTGACCAAAAGTGATGCTCTCGACTGCAATCAATGCAGTTAAAACGAGTGATATTTTGATTACAATTGATTTTATGCGCTCCATGGATTTATAAAACTGCAAATAGTTAACCAATATTACCTGTTAGAATCGGCTATTCGTATCTATTTAACGAGATATATTAAGATCTTACTGCAAGCAATGATTTATTTGTTAAAACGTAAGGAATAACAAAACAAGTTAAGGATGACTAATGGTTCTAGTCATAAACATGTTTCTATTATTGTAATTGTTTAGTTTTATTTAAATTAATATTTAGATCACCCTAAAAATATGCTTTATTTACTTTCTGTTTTCCTTTTAATTTTTGGATCATACCAAACCAGTCAGATCGAATCCGATCCTGAAGCCCTTGAAATAGTCCGCAAAGTAGATCTCAAAACCAGAGGTAACTCCTCGATAGGTACGGCAACGATGACAATTGTACGTCCAAGATGGACCCGTAAAATGGAGATGAAATCATGGACCAAAGGAACTAAGTATTCTATTATTCTGATACAATCACCAGCAAGGGACAAAGGTTCTGCATTTCTAAAGCGAGATAAGGAAATCTGGAACTGGCAGCCTCGTATCGATCGAAACATTAAACTACCCCCATCTATGATGATGCAATCCTGGATGGGCTCAGACTTTACCAATGACGATCTTGTCAAAGAATCTTCGATCATCGAAGATTACATGCACCAAATGGATGGAGAAGAAAGTATCGATGGGCGAGACTGTTACCGAATTACCCTCATTCCTAAACCAGATGCCGCAGTAGTTTGGGGAAAGATCCTCATGTGGGTAGACAAAGACGAATATATTCAGCTGAAGACCGAATTCTATGATGAAGAGGACTACCTTGTTAACACCATGTATGGTAAAGCTGTTAAAAACCTTGGTGGGAAGACTCTACCTTCAATTCTAGAGATAGTTCCTGCAGACAAGGAAGGGCACAAAACAGTCATCGAGCAACATTGGATTAAATTTGATGAACCTCTGGAGTTGGATTTCTTTACTACCAGTAACATGAAAAGAGTCCGATAATGATCTGGAAGCTAGCCTGGCGAAATATTTTTAGAAACAAGAGGCGAACTTATATTACCGCCGCATCAATTGCATTAGCTGTGCTGACCGCAGCTTCAATGCGAGCTATACAAAAAGGTGCATGGGATAATATGGTTGACAATGTCGTAAAATATTATACCGGATACGCTCAGATTCACGCGAATGGTTATTGGGAGGACAAGACGATTGATTTATCGTTTGCTTATGATGAACAAGTTTCTTCTCTGGCCACTTCCATTGCATCAATAGATCAGGTCGTTCCACGTATAGAATCATTTGCATTGGCTGCCTATGGTAACAAGTCCAATGGAACACTGGTGGTAGGCGTGGATCCTATAGAAGAAGACAATTTTACCAATTTATCTGATAAAGTCACCCAGGGAGCATATCTGGATCCGAAGGATGACGGAGCTCTTGTTGCCGAAGGATTGGCTGAAATTCTCAACGTTGGTTTGGGGGATACCTTGACCCTTCTAAGCCAGGGATATCACGGTGCTACTGCGGCAGGCAATTATCCGATCAAGGGATTAGTCAAATTTGCTTCTCCACAATTGAACCGACAGATGATCTACTTATCGCTGGATGGAGCGAGTGACTTTTATGATTCACAAGGATTGATTACCTCAGCTGCTATCAATCTGAACTCACCAGATCAGCTGGAATTAACAACATCATTGCTCAAAGCACAACTCGATCCGAAAACCTACGAAATTAAAGACTACCGTGAAATGATGCCTGAATTGATGCAAGCTAAAGAACTGGATATAGTCAGTGGATATATCACACTGGCTATCTTATATCTCATCATTGCATTTGGCATCTTCGGAACCATTCTGATGATGGTAAAGGAACGAACATACGAATTTGGAATATTACTTTCGATAGGGATGAACAGGGCTAAACTCGGAATGACAGTCTGGCTCGAAACAATTTTTATTGGTCTTCTAGGCGCATGCATCGGAATTCTGATCAGTATGCCGATAGTAGCCTGGTTTAGTATCAATCCAATTCGCATGACGGGAGAAGCAGCTACAGCTTATGAAAAATTTGGAGTTGAACCAATATTTCCGGCAGCGTTTGACATATCTATTTTCTTGTCTCAGGCTTTTCTTGTACTTATCATGACAAGCATTCTTGCTCTATATCCAATAATGACATTGCAAAAACTTGATCCTGTTCAGGCTATGAGGGCATAGTTAAATCACCACATTTTATGTTATTAAAAATCGCCTGGCGAAACATCTGGAGGAGTAAGACAAGAAGTATCATCGTGATACTTTCGATTGCCTTTGGGATCTGGTCAGTGGCATTTTTACTGAGTTTTAGCAATGGAATGGTGAATAGCTATATTGAAAGATCAATAAACAATGAATTAGCCCATATACAAATCCATCACCCTAAATTTATGGATGAACCTGAACTTGGATATCATCTGGGTGACGTACAAGATTTGATGGATCAAATTTCAAAAGATTCTACGATTAAGTCATATGCACGAAGAACTCTGGTATATGGGATGATCTCAACAGCAAAAGGAGCTCAGGGTATTAAAATCTCTGGAATATCGCCGGAAATGGAATCTCAAGTCACTTCCATCAATAATGCCATGGCCACCGGGGAATACCTGTCGGAATCCGGCAAGAACCCCGTTATTATTGGTCAAAAATTAGCAAAGAAACTAGGTGCCAAAGAACGGTCGAAAGTAGTACTCACATTTCAGGATATCGATGGTAATATTACGGCGGGTGCATTCCGAGTGAAAGGTATATTTGAAACGTACAATGCACTATTTGATGAAGGAAATGTATTCGTCAGACGAAAAGACCTGAATGCACTACTCAATGATCCTGTCATCTCCCATGAAATAGCATTAAAGATCCATGATCTCCATCAATTGGACCATGTCAAGAGTGCTATGAAAAATGCTGCACCCAACTTATCCGTTCAAAAATACTCCGAAATATCTCCTGAAGTGGAGCTATATGAAAGTCAAATATCCATCGCTTCAATTATTATCATAGGCATCGTCATGTTGGCACTCATATTTGGAATTATCAATACGATGCTCATGGCTGTACTCGAACGATATAAGGAACTAGGTATCCTTATGGCTATTGGCATGAACAAAGTGAAAGTCTTCTTTATGATCGTCATTGAAACTATCCTACTTGCTTTGATTGGAGCACCAATTGGAATATTCATTGGCTGGTTGTCTGTAAGGGGATTTTCAGAAACCGGTATCAATCTTTCTTCTTTTAGCGAAGGACTTAGAGCCTATGGAATATCAGAATTAATTTATCCGGAACTGAGTACAATGCTTGTGGGATACTTGGCAATAGGCATTGGTATTACTGCGATTCTAGCCTCTGTTTATCCAGCGATGAAAGCAATAAGACTCGATCCTGTCTCAGCCATTCGAAAACTATAATTGTACAACTATGTCAGTAATTGAAGCAATAAACATACATAAGGTCTATAATCCGGATTCTGATGTGCCGGTGCATGCGCTTCGCGGAATTGATCTTAAAATTGACGAGGGTGAGTTTACTGCCATAGTGGGTCCTTCTGGATCTGGCAAAACGACTTTGCTTAACATCATTGGAGGTCTGGACCGACCTAGTGAAGGCAAAATCATTATTGACAATCAGGATATTTCCACTTTTAAGGATAACGAGCTGATAGATTTCAGACAAAAGAATATTGGTTTTGTCTTCCAGTCTTATAATCTGATTCCTGTGTTGACTGCCAGAGAGAATATAGAATTCGTCATGCTTTTGCAGAAGCGGACAGAACAAGAAAGAGAAGCTCGTGTGATGGAATTGGTTACCGCTGTTGGTCTCGAAGACAAGATTCACAAAAGACCAAATCAGCTTTCAGGAGGCCAACAGCAAAGGGTAGCTGTTGCGCGCGCGCTTGCTTCAAAACCGAAGTTTATCCTCGCCGATGAACCAACGGCAAATCTGGATTCAGCCTCCACAACACAGTTGCTGGATATCATGCACCAGTTAAATAGAGAAGAAAAAATTACCTTCATTTTTTCCACCCACGACCAAAGGGTAATAGATAGAGCCGAGCGTGTAATCACTATAGATGATGGCAAAGTTGTCAATGATGAAATTCAAAATTGATTGTCGGTTTGCCTGGATGTTGATATTCATCTTTGGTTACTTCTTTTCTCATGCTCAAGAGGACTACGCAGAACCAAAATTAGAACTTTCGGGTTACGTGAAGTATCTGCATACCGCGACTTTCACTGACTTCAATCCATCTACACTACATGATAATCTGATCCACAATCGCATCGATATTAACTGGTATCCAAAGTCTAACTGGACACTGAAGTATGGAATGCGTAATAGAATTTTCTGGGGAGATACCAAAAAAGATAGCCCGCTCTTCGATGAGCAATTGGAAGAAGCCGGAAATGATTATATCGACGTTTCGTTTAACCTATTTCAGGGGCAAAAATACCTTGGACACACAACCGTTGACAGGATATATCTCGAATACGACAAGGATAAGTGGAATATTCGACTAGGAAGACAGAGAATTAATTGGGGTATCAATCTCATCTGGAATCCCAATGATCTTTTCAATGCGTACAATTTTGTTGATTTCGATTATGAAGAAAGACCTGGAAGCGATGCTTTGAGGATTCAATACAACTATGACTATGCCAGTGGTTTTGAATTTGTGGTCAATCCGGACAGATCGGGAAACCTATGGTCTTACGCAGGATTGTGGCGTTTTAACAAATGGAATTATGATTTTCAAATGCTCATAGCCAAATCTGATCGGGATATTGCATTTGGTGGCGGCTGGGCAGGTAATCTTGGTCTATGGGGATTCAAAGGTGAATTTATTATAGCTGATGATCTGGATGGTAGGCATACCTCTTACTCAATAACTACTGGAGTAGATTATCTTTTTGAAAATAACCTGTATCTCAACATTGGATATCTGTACAATAGCATTG
>JAHHJQ010000402.1 GCA_018680005.1 Bacteroidia bacterium
GGATAAGGCGGTAGGATGCACAACTATGCCTATTCTCTTTGGTGTTGTTGCAGCAAAAAACATTGCGATATCGGTAGGTCTTCTTTTATTGCTAAGCCTTGGTGGATGGTTGATATTTCAATGGCCGATGCAAAGTTTACCCAACAAATTATTTATCCTGTTGGGGCTGATTTTGCCATTAATGATATCGCTGATGAGGTTATTTCGCGCAAGAAGTGTAGTGGATTTTAGGACGGTAAGTCAGGCTATCAAGCTTTTGATGGTCAATGGCCTAATCTATTTATTTGTTCTTCGAACACTTATACCCAGTTGATGCATGAATAACCGATTGATATTGTCTTCTCAATCACCTAGAAGGTCTGATTTGTTGCAGCGTTCCGGGTATGCCTTTGAAGTTCGCAAATTTGATGTCGTAGAAGTTTATCCTAATGGGCTACTTCCTCACGAAGTGGCTTCATATTTAGCCGAATTGAAGGCAAGTTCTGCCTTGCAGCAAATCACTCCTGGATATGTCATTCTTACTGCAGACACTATAGTGATCTTTGATGATCAAATACTTGGTAAACCAAGAGACAGAGCCAATGCAATTCAAACACTTCAATTATTATCTGGCGCCGAGCATGAAGTGATCACTGCTGTATCGATTTCAAGTAACCAATCCCTCAGAACCGATTATGAACGCTCATTTGTAAAATTTTCGGATTTAACAACACAGGAAATCCACTTTTATGTCGACCATTTCAAACCATATGATAAGGCTGGTTCATATGGTATTCAGGACTGGATAGGTTTATGCAAAATAGAAAAAATCGTAGGCAGCTATACCAACATAATGGGTTTACCGATGGAACTGACTTATAAGATGCTTGGTGACTTTGAGATTTATCCAAAAGGTCTAAAGGACCATTAGATTGCATCCTCGAATATCTGCATGATCCAATCTTCCCATTAACTCAAAATGGGCTTCATCGGTTTTTCGCCCCAGATCTTGCGTCTCTATAAAGCTACAGGTGTCAATATTGCCTAAATCAATTACACTGATCAATCCTGATTTATCAGTCTCTACTTCAGTAAATGGATCAGAAATCTCCTTAATCACTAGTTTCATCGTCGAACTTTCCCGGAAGATCCCATCCTTTTTGGAATATGCTTGAGATAACAATTCTGTCATACCATATTCTGAATGTATTTGTGGTACACGGAATTTATCGCTTAGGTAGTCATGAAGCTTCGATTTATCCCATTCTTCCCTCTTCCCTTTCATTCCTCCTGTTTCCATAACAATGCATCCTTCTAAGTCCAAATCCGCATATTCAGCCAGATCAATTAATGCATATGACACACCAATCAGGACAGTAGGAATTTTTCGTTCTCTATTCGCGATTAATTGTTCTGAGAGATCGTCAAGGTTATGCAAATAGAATCCACTTTGTTCATATGGTGAACAGGAAATAAAATGATCCACCATGTGCACCAACGAGGATTGACCTTGCTCAAGATAATGTGGCAACAAAGCAAGAAAACAATAACTATTAATGTCTCCGTATACTTCTTCAAAGCTTTTAACAGTCAGAGAATTATACAGCAATTCTTCACGTAGAAAATGCCTGCTTCTATTAAAATCCGTGGTGCCACTACTCTGAAATATTCGTACCGGCTGCCACTCCTGCGTTTGGATGGAGTGTGTTTTAAAAAATTCAATAGGCAGACACGGAATATTCTTGATCCTTTGGATGGATTCGATATCACGATCCAAAGCTTGTAAATAAGACTTGTAAACTGGATTGTTGCGATATTGGAATTGAAATACATCAATAGCCAGCTCCTCAAAACTCTCATTCGGCAATCTAAGAATCCTGCGAATCAATGCTTCCCTTTCCTCATTCATTCAGCAAATATAGAATCTGCTGGACAATCGCTTCAACGGAACGATTAGCATCAACTTTATAAGTAGCCGCAAGGTAGAAGGGTATTCTTTCATGTAACATCTCCTCTATGATCTTTGATATCTCTTCTTTACTCTTATTGGCAATCAGTGGTCTGCCTTCGTTTTCTTCGCTGAGCCTTTGATAAAGATGCTCCGGTTCAAGATCAAGATAGATGCATGTACCCATCATGTTGAGGACTTGTGCATTATCATAATAACATGGCGTGCCCCCACCTGTAGCTATTACAGCATCTCCTTCCAGCTTTACAGGTAATTCCCGCAGAGTATCTCGTTCGATTTTACGAAAATATCTTTGACCGTCCTGATCAAATATTTCTGAAATACTTCTACCCTCCTGATCCTGAATCAATTGATCCAAATCCCAAAATCCAATTTCCAGGGCTTCAGCTAATTGTAAACCAATTGTAGATTTCCCGCTGCCCATGAATCCTGTCAAAAAAATCAACATAGACATTCAATCTACAGATAATTTGGCTTATCGAGTTTGTTTGATATTGCAAATGCAGCATTGATTAACCCTACATGACTGTATGTTTGCGGAAAGTTGCCCCACTGACTACCACTCGCCTCATGAATGTCCTCACTCAATAGCCCTAAATGATTCCGATGAGAAAGTAACATATCAAAAATTTCAATAGCTTCTTTTACTCGATTCATTCGAGCCAAAGCCTCTACATACCAAAATGCACAAATCAGGAATGTCGATTCAGGTTCTCCAAAATCATCCGCATGCTTGTATCTATAAAACAGGCCGGTTGGCGTCTTGAGTTCTTTTTCAAGGACCGCAATGTGTTGTTTTGCCCGCTTGCTGTTTGGATCAAGGTATCCCATATTGATCAATTGCAACAAACTAGCATCAAGATTCTTGGAACCCACGGCTTGCGTATAGACACCTCGATCTTCATCATAACATGCTTCGATCATCTGTTTTGAGGCCTTTATTAATCTTCTAGCCCTGCTTTGCATTTTTCGGTCACCAATATCCTGGGCAATTTTCAATGCAGCACTGGCACCTGCCCAGTGAAAAAGAAAAGTATAACTGTGCAATTGTGAGGTTCCTCTGAATTCCCATAGTCCATTGTCGGGTTCATTCATCGTTGTTTCGATCATTTCAAGGCAATAATTAACCTGAGCCAAGAGCGAAGAATGGTCGGAAGGAGGCAGTCTTTTATCAACAAAAAATGGCAACAAGGTCACTAACACCTGACCATATGCATCATTTTGAATGTGTTCATTAGCCTGATTACCTATCCTGACAGGCTTCTCACCACGATAGCCTTCAAGGTCAAGGATTGTTTCCTCCGGTATGCGGTCCAGTGTAATTGGGTATAATGGACTAAACCTTTTGTTTTCACCAATTACGATATTGTCTATAAAATTGGCGTAATCAATGAGCACACTGAAGTGGCTTAGATCATTTAAGGCCTTTATCGTGTAATGTGCATCCCGCAACCAACAGAATCTATAGTCCCAGTTACGTGTACTTCCTGGAAACTCTGGTAAACTAGTTGTTGTGGCAGCCGTAATTGCCCCTGTATCCTGGTATTGGTGCAATTGTAATACGAGCGCACTTCGAAGGACACTTTCCTGCCTGAAAATCCCTGCAGATGTATTCATTATCCAATCTCTCCAGTAGGTAATGGTATTCTGATAAAACCTTTCTGCTGTGGCCTGCAATTCCGCCTCCATTGGTGCTCCATAGGTTAATACCAAAAAGATCGGCTTATTCAGTACAAAGGATTGCTGATTTTCGATATAGTTCAATGGTGCATTGGTGGTCAATCTCACATCCTGATCCAATCCTGAATAGTGCAAATGATTGCTTCCCTTTACCACTTTGGGGATTATATTCCCGTAGTCACCCACTGGATTACAAACTATCCTGACTCGGGGAGAGCCTTTTAAAGGTGTCACTTTTCGAATGAGCATCAATGGTTTATAGATTCGATCCAAATTCCGAAACCTGGGCGCAAAATCTTCAACCACAAACGATCCATCACATGCCTCGAATCTAGTCTGCAGTATATTGGTATTGAACAAATAGGATTGAACAGTCTTGAATTCTTCTTGGGCCGATTGAATAGAATACTCCCCGCCTTTCTTCTCATCCAGAAGGTTTCCAAAGATGAAACTACTATCAAATCTGGGTAAACACATCCATCGCACACGGGCTTTATTATCAATTAATGCACTATAAGCGCAATTTCCTATTAGGCCAAGATTATATTTATGTCGTTGCATCCGTTATTTTTGTAGAGCAAAGCGATAAATGTAAGTTTAAAATCCATTGCGAACCAGCTCATTGTGTAATTTGAAGGTCATTCATTGACGCTTAATACTCAATAGAAACTTGATCAATAAATTTTATGCGTAAGCTTTTACCTGCTATTTCCATTCTGATTACTATTCTCATCTTTTCCTGTGTAAAAGAAGATGAATTTTCAATTATTCCCGAAATCACTTATATCGGCCAGACCAAAATATCAATGAACCAAGGGGCCTTTATGGAAGATTCATTGTTTGTGCAGTTTTCATTTACCGATGGTGATGGCGATATAGGGGATCAGGATTCGATCAATATATTCTTGACGGACACTCGTCAAGATTTTACTACGACATATAGAATTCCTGAAATACCGGACGTTGCTGTCAATGATGCTATTGAGGGTACAGTAACCTTGTTGCTATTCACAACTTGCTGCCTATATACGGATAATAGCCAGGCACCTTGCACTCCTTCTACAAGCATGCCAATGGATGAAGTCACCTATACACTTCAAATTCGAGATAGAGCCGGCAACATGAGCAATAGTATAACTTTGCAACCCATTACTTTGCTGTGCAATTAAGAGCAGGATGTATGATCAAATCTAATCTGTTCTTTCCCTATTACTTGAGTCTATAAAATCTTGATGAATTGATAAAATACCTTTCGACTCAGTTTATCTCAGTTGCCAAGGCTATGTTGGCTTTTTATCTTTTTTGGTTCCTGGTATTTCAGATGGGGCGTTCTATATTCCTATGGTATCATGTTGAGAGGTTGACCGACAATAGCTGGAAAGAAGTATTACAAACATTCTGGAATGGCTGGCCAATGGACCTGAGTGCAACCAGTTATATCATGGCCCTTCCGGTTTTATTCATAATCGCAGGTCTCTGGATACGAATTCCTGACAAAATGCTAAAAGGATTAGAAATTTATTTCGGGTTGTTATTGGCCATTGTTATTGCAGCAACCATTTCCGATATGGAGGTCTATTCTTATTGGGGAGCAAAACTGAATTACGAGGCGCTTTCTTATCTCCGGCATCCTAAAGAGGCTTTAGCTTCCTCAGAAACCAGCCCCATAGTCCTTTTGTTACTAAGTATTGCCATACTCTTTTACGTGGCAAATAAGATTTTTGGTAAATATGTTTTCCCTTATTTCAAAATTAGCCCTACTGAAATATCAATAAGAAATAATATTCTAAACTTACTTTCATCATCTTTTCTTATTGGACTGATAATCATTGGAATTCGAGGTGGTCTTGGATTAGCTCCAATGGGTGGAGGTCACGCCTACTTTTCCAACAAGCAATTCCTGAATCATGCAGCCACTAATGCATCCTGGAGCTTTATGTATTCCATACAACAACAAAACTGGGGATCGCCCTGCAACTATCATTTCATGGATGACCAAAAGGCTGAGGCCTTCCTAGATGAATTCAAAAGCTACAATAAAAATGACACCGCTCAGATCATAGGATCTGTTCAACCCAATATTGTTCTAATCCTATTGGAAGGCTGGCCCGCGCATATTACAGGTGCTTTAGGCGGAGAAAAAGAAGTAACGCCCTTTTTCGATTCTCTATCGAGCGAAGGGATTCTTTTCTCCAATATATATAGTTCAGGAGATCGAACATTCAAAGGAATTCCATCCGTTCTTTCAGGTTTTCCTGCCTTTCCTTCCACCTCTATCATTAAATACATTCGGAAGATGGAGAAACTGCCCTGTATCGCCAGTTCATTGACGGAAGAGGGATATGACACTCACTTTATCTATGGAGGAGATTTGGAGTTTAAGTCTATTTCATCTTTCATAACACATTGTGGATATGAGCATATCACGGAGGATTCTGATTTCGAAATGGAACTGGCTCTCGAATCGAAATGGGGTGTCCACGATCATCATATGTTCGAACGCGCAGCATCTGAGATTAATAGCCTACAGGAACCCTTTTTATCCACTGTTGTAACTTTGAGTAGTCATGAACCTTATGAGGTGCCAATGAAGACTGTCTTTCCCGGGACAGAGCGCAGTGAACAGTTCAAAAATTCTGTCTATTACGCAGATTGGAGCCTCCGAAAATTTTTCGAAAAAATCGAAGTTGAGGAATGGTTTGACAACACTATCTTTCTTCTGGTTTCTGATCATGGCAGGCCTTACCCTGAGCAAGTAGAACACTGGATGCCCGAAGCTTTCAAAATTCCGGCTTTGTTGGTTGGGGAGCCGATACTAGATTCATATAGCGGACTGATTGTTGATAAAATAGGCTCTCAACTGGACTTGGTTACTACACTTCTGGACATTGTAAATACAAATCGGGAAGCCTATTTTTGGGGGCGAAATCTATTAGATGAAAGCATTTTGCCTTTTGCATATTATAGTTTCGAAAATGGTATAGGATCGGTCAGTCCGAAAGGATCTGTTATCTATGACAGAATTTCAGGTCAACTGATCAGTCCCACCA
>JAHHJQ010000408.1 GCA_018680005.1 Bacteroidia bacterium
CTCCAGTCTTTTCAATAGTTGTTTGCTGAAATGGAGACCTGCAGTAGGCGCGGCAACAGCTCCCAATTCTTTCGCATAGATGGTTTGATAACGTTCTCTGTCTATTGCTTCAGGTTCTCGATTGATATATTGTGGAAGCGGCGTATTACCTAATAAGCTGAGGTGTTTATTAAATTCCTCGTCAGAATCTTCAAATAGAAATCGAATCGTTCTTCCTCTAGACGTCGTGTTATCTACCACTTCTGCTACCAAAATTTCATTCCCGGTTTCATCAGTGAAGTAGAGTTTGTTCCCGACTCGAATCTTTCGAGCTGGATCGACCAATACATCCCAAAGTCTTGCCTCTTTGTTCAGCTCCCGGAGCAAAAATACTTCGATTCTGGCACCGGTTTTTTCTTTCTTCCCAAATAGCCTTGCTGGAAATACGCGAGTGTTATTAAAGATGAAAGCATCGCCATCATCGAAGTAGCCGAGCACATCCTTGAATATTTTATGTTCTATTGTTCCCTCGCTTCGATTCACTACCATTAGACGTGACTCGTCACGTTCCTGCAATGGGTATTGTGCTATCAGCTCTTCTGGAAGTTCGAAATTGAAATGTGAAAGTTTTGCCTTCATACAGTAATCCTCTACCTTTCGATTTTAAGAGGTGCAAAGATAAAAATATTAGACATTCAAGAATGATTATCCAGGATTATCATCACACGCTTTGTAAATAGCTGCTTTTTGCAGAATAAAATGTTGAATTGATCGATTCTCTATATTAATTAAGCCAGCACCACTTATTTTTGTTCAAGCTCAATTTTTAAGGATTTGATAGCATTTGTCAAGGTATTCAAGGAAAGTGTACGTCAGGCTTTTCAACAGTTGGTTTCCAATAAGTTGCGGACCTTTCTTTCTTTGCTAGGGATTACCATCGGTATACTGTGTATCATAGGTGTACAATCTGCTGTGGATTCTTTGGAAGACAATATCCGAGGATCTTTTGACAAGCTTGGAGATGATGTGGTTTATGTGGACAAGTGGCCCTGGGCAGGCGGACCGGATTTTGCCTGGTGGGAATTTGTCAAAAGACCTTATCCGGATCACTCCGACTATAAAGTTCTGACAAAAAAATTGAGATCAGCAGAGTTGACGTCTTTTCATGTGGTCCTGGGACGGAACACAATCAAGTACAGGTCTTCAAGTGTCGAACGCGTTGCAGCGATAGGAGCATCCTTCGAATTGCAGGAAATGTTTAAGTTGGAGATCGCTAACGGAAGATTCTTCTCTCCCTCCGAATATTATTATGGTTCGAACAAGATCATTCTTGGTCACGAAGTGGCCAAAGAACTATTTGGTGATAAAGATCCTATAGGAAAGCGGGTAAAATTTAGAGGAAAAACGGTGGAGATAATAGGTGTTGTTGTAAAATCAGGGGATTCATTGGTCAATATTCTGGATTTTGACAATACTGCAATGGTATCCTACACTTTTGCCAAAAGCATGGCCAATCTTAACAGCAACCAGATTCTTGATGGAACCGTAGCCATCAAAGCAAAAGCTGGTGTCAACCTTGAAGCAGTAAAGGATGAAGCAACAGGAATCCTACGCGGGCATCATAGATTAAAGCCGAAGGCGAAAGATGACTTTTCACTCAATGAACTGACAATGTTGTCCGATGCACTTGACGGAATTTTTAAAATCCTGAATATTGCGGGACGGATAATTGGAGGATTTGCACTGATTGTAGGCATGTTTAGTGTGGCCAATATTATGTTCGTCTCGGTAAAAGAACGTACCAATATCATTGGAATTAAAATGGCAATCGGAGCTAAGCGTGCCATGATTCTTGCTGAATTTCTTATAGAGTCAGTGATTCTATGTATCCTTGGATGTATTGTCGGGTTGCTTATGGTTGCATTGATCGTGAAACTATTGTCAGCCGCACTAGACTTCGAGATGTATTTATCTATGAGCAATATCGGATTTGGGCTTATCATATCCGTCATAGTTGGTGTTTTTTCAGGTATAATCCCTGCATTTATGGCCTCTAAAATGGATCCCGTAGAAGCGATTAGACAAGGATAATTTTCAATTAATTTTATTAAATCATTATGTTAAGATTTCTTACACTTTCACTCTTATTTGCATTCTCTGCAACACTATCCGCACAAACAGCAGATGAGGTTATTGATAATTATCTTGAAGCAATTGGTGGAAAAGAAAAACTAGAATCACTTCAATCAATGAAAATTGTAGGTGAATCTGCTAGTCAGTGGGGAAATTCTTCAATGACAGTCATACAGAAAGCGCCCAATATGTTGAAAAGAATTATCAATGCTGCGGGCAGCGATATGACTTTTGCTTATGATGGAAAAACAGCGTGGACAATTAACCCATGGCAAAGTGGTGGCAAACCACAAAAGATAGAAGGTGAACGGGCCAAAGAATTTGAAAACCAGGAAATGGCGGATCCATTTCTCGACTATGCTGATAAAGGCCACTCAATCAAACTCTTAGGAACCGAAGATGTCGATGATAAAGAATGTCATAAGTTGCGTCTAAAGAAATCTGATGGCTCCGAGATGATCTACTATTTTGACTCAGAAACTTATCACCCCCTACAGATGAAGATGCTTATGACTGAAGGACAGGCTAAAGGTAGCCTCATGGTGACACGCTTCAGTGATTATAAGGAAATAGATGGCTATCTCTTTGCACATGCTACAGAACAGTTTATTGATGGCAATTCAATGTTCAAATTCACAATCCAGTCCATTGAGGTAAATCCGGATCTAAAAAATGAAGAATTCAAATTTCCCGAGTAGACGGACAAATAGTAATTTTTTTAATTATTGAAATAACGTCACAATTTCATAAAAAATGAAATTTTCGTGATTGGACATTTCATTTCCAACTTCTTGCATTTCTTGCATTATTCTTTGTTTTAGGCCCATTCCGGAAGTAAAATTCTTCAAACTACACGCCTAATTCACTTTTACTCATACTCGACAATAGAATTTTATCATATATGTAACTATATGGTATATAATTCAGTATTCAAACATATGGCATAAAATGATTATACGTGTGATGACTTGTCACATATGATGCAATTTTTACATGATTGACAGCGAATATTTTCAATAATTAGTACTGCCAAACATATCAAAAACGACGACTTACATTTTAACTGAAACTAAAAAATTTACTGATTATCTACTCGTGAAGCGGATAATCCCATGATGTAAACACAGAACTAATGAAGCTAACAGCGCTCTTTAGGATTGTTATCGCGATTCTACTCACGACACACTTTTCTCTGAATAATCTACATTCAGAAGGAAGTAAAGATTTTGTCAATTATCCTGGTGAAAGGCTCTTCTTTCATGCCCAGGTCCCTCAGCAATTAAAAGTATTCGTGCGCGCCGGAGAATTCTTAAACTTTGGTGCAAGTCATGTAGGTATCACTGGCGGAAGTATCAAGATATACCGACCGGATGGTAGCTTGCATTCTATTTATGATGATAATGGAATTACTGAAGGACTCGCTATTATCAACAATCATATCGAAGAAAGAGCCGGACCTACCGGCGGAGGAACGCTCAATGGAGATGGCTATGTTCCAGGTGTGATCCAAGCGACAAGTGATGAAGAAGGAGTTTGGACATTCACCCTTGAATTCCCACAATACAAAATTCAGACATTCATCAATTTGCAAAATGACGAACCATGGAATCGTGCACAACATCAACCCTTGATTCAAAGGGTGATCACTGCCTGGGATATCACAGTGTCACAAGGGCAGTCCGGTAATAACGGTGGTACTATGGTTGAAGGACGGGTATATTCTAATGAATATGCATCGATTGTCAATCTAGTTGACGCTTCAACATCACCTACATTTTATGTGCTTTCTAAAGCTGGTCTTTATTATGAAGTCATATTTGGAGACGTTCATCCTTGGGGATTTCCAATTAACTCCAACTCTTTAGGATTACTTGAAGGGAATGGCAGTCCTTACTATAAATCTGCATTAATTGATAATGTAGTCCGGGTTGACAATCTGGACAATCTGGATCCCAGTAAGTTATATCTATATGAACCTCAGGCAGAGGATCTGGGAGATTTTATTATTAACAATAAAATTTTCTTCAATCCACCAGATCAGTCATTGCCTTCTTCGGCAATAGTGACAGATATATTTCGAAATAATACTCATGAAACCTGGTTGCTCAGGTCGCCAGATTCAACGCCTGTAAATTTTGAATTCATAGGACTAGTTCCAGCTCAAAGTGGACCTACTTTTCTTCCGCCGCAAGTTATCGATATCGATCTTGGTGGATATTTCATTTTTGAAATGAATAGAGAAGCAACGCTTCAATTATTACTGGACGTGAACCACGATGGTGATTTTGAAGATGAAATTGACCGAGCATTATATGAGACAGTTGAGGCAGGCATAGATTCCGTCTTTTGGGATATGAGAGATGGACTAGGTAATGAAATTGAGGCTTCGGAAGCATTAGTGGCCTACGATTTTAAATTATTAGCTGGTCAGGGTGAAATTCATATTGCCCTGACTGATATTGAGGAAAATCCCGGCGGGATTACTTTCAGAAGATTAAATGGTTTGAATGCACCACAGGAGGGCGTTTTCTACAACCATACACCCGTTGATGGAGGATATTCCGGAGGGACTTTACCCTATCTTCTTGAACCGACTACAACACCTTTTACTTATAGTAATTACTGGGGCAATAGAAAATATTTGGATTATTGGAATTATGAAGCGCTTCCATTTGGTGATTTTTCGGTTGAATTCATTGCTGTCCATTTAGGATATTCACTTGAGGACACAGATCTTGATGGCATTCCAGATGCCGAAGATGCAGATGATGACAATGACGGAATTCCCGATTTTCGTGAGTATTGCGATATAAATGGCGGAGTGGAATGTCTTCAGCAAATGATAGAACCATGGGGAGATAACGATGGTGATGGTATAAAAAACTATATAGATAGTGATGACCCTTCATTTTTTATGACCTGTGATACGTTTGAAACGGGGGTCTGTGAATTCGTCAATTTTATTTTTGATTCAGACGGAGATGGTCGCCCCAATCACCTGGATGCTGATACAGATAATGACGGCATTTTAGATGTGGTAGAAGCGGGACATGGGGCATTGGATTTAAACGGAGATGGATTTATTGACGGTGATGCGGCGGATTTTGGAGCAAATGGGTTCTTCAATGCGATATCTACGGATCCCGATGATCCTTTTGCTGATATCAACTATGAACTGAAAGACTCAGATGGTGACCTTATAGGAGATTTTCATGATCTAGACTCTGACAATGATGGTATACCGGAGATAATAGAAAACGGGTTGCATATCTATGATGAAAATGAGGATGGGATGTTAGATATCGGAAATGCATTACTTGAATTAGAAGAGAATTTCTTAGGTATACCACCGGCAGTGCATTGGATGTTGGTCGATCAGATACCTGATGCTACTCCTGACCACGACATGGATGGCATTCCTAATCACCTGGATTTGGAGTCGGACAATGATGGCGTTCATGATGTCGCGGAGGCTAAATTTGAAGACCCTGATAATGATGCTTTCTATGGGGAAGGTATGCTGGAAGTAGATTACCTTGGTTTACCCCAAGATCCTCCTGATGGGAGTCAGATTCCGACAGGGTCATCAAAATACTCTTTCCCACAATACGATACGGATGGCGATGGCATACCGGACTTTCTTGATCTGGATTCGGATAATGACGGGATTTATGATGTGGTGGAAGCGGGTTTCAGCGATTTAGACAATGATGGATTTATTGGAACAGGTACAGGAACAACTTCCAATACCGGTATCACTATCGCAGACGCCATTTTGGTTCCGTTCTTTTTAACTTCTTCTCCTCCCGACTGGGATGGTGATGGGGTTTCAGATTATGCCGATTTGGATAGTGATAATGATGGGATCTTTGACGTCATTGAAAATTTGGGTATTGATTCGAATGGTGATGGGTTTGCAGGTGATGGTAATGTGATTTTTGATTTTAATGGAAGATCGCTTGATCCTGGCAATGTAAACGCACTGTTGGTTACTTCAGAAATTAATGATCATGACAACGATGATATTCCGGATTTCCGAGACAGGGACTCCGATAATGATGGATTATTAGATGTCGCAGAAGCGATGTTAATCGACCCGGACAATGATGGTGCTATTGGTACCGGAATTGTTTCTGTCGACTCTTTTGGTGTATTCAACCTGGATCAACAAGTCAGCTCTACACCAAATGATAATGACGGAGATGTTGTTTTTAATTTTAGAGACCTTGATTCTGACAATGATGGGATATTAGATGTGCTCGAAGCAGGAGGCGAAGATGCTGACGCAGATGGAATGCTTGGTGTAGGCGTACCAATCGTGGATTTATTTGGGATTCCTCAATTCAATGGTATGGCTACCTCACAACCAATCGATACCGATCTCAATGGATTACCGGATTATCTGGATCTTGATAGTGACTCAGATTTGATTCCTGATGTTATCGAGGCAGAATTATTCGATTTAGATGGAGATGGAAGACTAGGAATCGGAAATAATGTAAATCCATCCGGACTTAATATCGATCTAGGAGCCTCACCACCTATCCTGGTTACATCGGATCCGGTTGATAGTGATGGAGATGGATTGCGTGATTTTCGGGATATAGATAGCGATGAAGATGGTTTACTCGACGCTTTTGAATGTCCTACATTGGATTGTCGAGACTGGGACGGAGATGGACTTGCCGATTATAAAGATCCGGACAGGGATAATGATGGAATATTAGATATGATTGAATGCCCAACGTTGGATTGTGATGACGTCGATGGAGATGGTTTACCGAATATTGATGATCTGGATAGCGACGGCGATCTTCTTTTAGATATCCAGGAATGTCCTGGTGGAGCACCTTGTCCTGATTTGGACTTGAATAGCATTGTTGATGTCTACGAATATACATGCCATGAAGGGGTTACTCCGTTATTGAATAATACAACACCAAGCGGTATGTTTTGCCGTGGTCAACCATTAATGTTGACATCTCGAAACTCTACAGTGGATGCAGGAAGTCTGGATTTTACCTGGTCATTTCCAAATGGAGGAACTTTCGAAGGATCTGCCAATAATGATGGCGCATTAGACCTTGCATTTCCTATAGCAACTATTGATATGGCTGGTATCTATAAGATTGAAGCTACAACTATTTACGGCTGTACTTCAGAAGAGCAACAGATACTCGTAGAGATCGTCGATGTTCCAGCTCCGGCCAACTTGGTTGCAGAAGATAAAGAAGTATGTATCGGTGCCGTGATAGAAATTGATGCAACGCTGACTCTGATAAATGGGTTAAGTTTTGAATGGTATCTGGACAGAGGGAATGGAAATGAGCTTATTGAAACAACCAGTTCGCCAACGCTTATTGTTGAAAATGCGGACCCGAACATGCATCAGGGCGCATACTCAGTGGTAGTTGTTGGACCAAATTGTCATTCTGACCCATCTAATATTGAGTATATCACTGTCAGAGGAGGTCCTGAGGAAGTTAGAGCTACCAATAGCACTTCAGATACTAATCCAGCTTGTACCGGTTCTGCGATCAATTTATACACTCCTGGAGTATCCGGAGCAGAGTATATATGGACCGGACCTAACGGATTTATTTCGAATGAACAGAATCCAGTCTTAGAAAATGTAAATGAAAATGTTGAAGGTGAATACTCCGTTCGTGTCGTCATACCCGGATGTGCGGAGTTAACATCTGAACCTACTACTCTTTATGTGAATAGAGGTTTTGACGAAGTCAATGCTACAAATAGTACTTCGGATATAAATCCTGCTTGTACAGGATCTACTATCAATCTATTTACAGAAGGATCAAATGAGGCCGAATACTATTGGACGGGACCTAATGGATTTACTTCAAATGAACAAAACCCGGTACTTGAAAATGTAAATAAAGATGATGAAGGTGAGTATGAAGTTCGTGTTGTCATCCCCGGATGTGAAGAGATTACCTCTGAACCCACAGCAATCTATGTACTCAGTGGTCTAGATGCAGTTACAGCTAGAAATACCACCTCGGAGACAAGTCCTGCTTGTTCCGGTTCAACTGTCAATTTATTTACAGAAGGATCTGCCGATGCTGAATACTATTGGACGGGACCCAATGCATTTGCATCCAATGAACAAAATCCTGTTTTGGACAATGTGGATGAGAATGTCGAAGGTGAATACACAGTTCGTGTTGTCATTCCAGGGTGTACTGAAATGACATCTGAATCTACCTCAATCTATGTAAATAGTAGTCTAGAAGAAGTAACTGCTACGAACAGTACATCAGATATCAATCCTGCTTGTTCAGGTTCAATGATCAATCTATTTACAGAGGGGTCAACCGATGCCGAATACTATTGGACAGGGCCTAATGGATTTACATCTAATGAACAAAACCCTGTTTTGGACAATGTGAATGATAACGCTGAAGGGGAATATTCGGTACGTGTGTTGATACCTGGATGCGAAGAAATGACATCGGAACCTACTACCATCTTTGTACTTAGCGGTCTTGACGAAGTAACTGCTCGAAATAGCACCTCCTCCTCAAGTCCTGCTTGTTCCGGTTCTACTGTTAATCTACTTACAGAGGGATCATCAGATGCCGAATACTATTGGACAGGACCCAATGGATTTACGTCCAATGAACAAAATCCTGTTTTGGACAATGTGGATGAGAATGTCGAAGGTGAATACACAGTTCGTGTTGTCATTCCAGGATGTACTGAGATGACATCTGAACCAACTATTATTTATGTCAGGGCAACTACTGAGGACAAACCAGTACTTCGAGCTGAAGACAGCTTTTGCTCAGGAGCTGACATAGAGTTAGAGGTGTTGAATGAATATGATGTGGAACCAGGTACTCAATTGCTATTTGAATGGTATAGTGCAAATACCGGGAACTTAGTAGGAACATCATCTGAAAACATAATCAACCTGGGTAGTTCTAGTTCTGATGATGAAGGATCATACTATGTAGTTGTAAGTATAGACGAGTGTAGTACACTGCCTTCAGAGTTGATAACAGTGTCTATAGAGGAACCTCCAGTGGAACAGGCTTATATACCAGAAGATCAGTTTTTCTTGTGTAATGAAAATACTATAGAAGTTACCGCCAGTATACCATCCACAGGTAATGGGCAATGGTCAACCAATAGTGGAGTCAATATCATAACACCTACGAACGAGACAACGGTAGTTACGGATTTGACACAAGAATCGGTTGAGTTGTACTGGTCATTGTCACAAGGTTCATGCGTGAATTTTAGTGTCGACACATTGTATATTTATCCTTCAGATGGTGTTTCAGCATCAGAGGATTTATTCAATGTTGAAATCAATACAGCCCTAACCAACGTATCGATCACGGCGAATGATAGCCCACTGGATCCTAGCCAGTCAGAAATAAATATACTTCAGGAACCTGCACATGGAAATCTTGTGGTAAATGGCAATGGTCTCATCACATATGTTCCTGATCATAATTTCCTGGGTGTCGACGAATTCACTTATGAGTTATGTAATACAGATTGTCCGGGGTCTTGTGATTTGGCGAAGGTTCTTATTAATGTGGAAACCAGTGATTGCAAAGTACCTAATATCATCACCCCGAATGCGGATGGGATGAATGATACTTTCATTGTCCCTTGCTCTTTCAATCATCCTCAAAATGAATTGTTCATAATGAACCGATGGGGAGATCGGGTCTTTAGTGCTAAGGGCTATAACAATGGATGGAACGGCACTTTCAATGGAAAGGAGTTGCCACCGGGCACTTATTTCTATCTGTATCGGCCAAATGATGGAAAGGATGCGGAATTTTCGGGATTTATCACACTAGTTAGATAAATGAAGAAATCCCAGAACATAAATATTAAGACCATGAAGAACTATTTATTTATACTATTTATCACCTTGCCGCTATCCACAATAATTGGGCAGGAAGAAAAGCATTTTACCCAATTTTCATTTAACAAAATGGTTTTTAATCCTGGGTATGCCGGAAGCACTGATGCGATGTCGATTACAGCTATGTATCGTAACCAATGGACTACTATTGCCGGAGCTCCTGTTACATTCAACCTAAATTTACATACCCCTATTAGCCAGGGAAGGGCAGGGATCGGATTTTCCATGATCACTGATCAAGTTGGAATTTTCAAGAAGATCCATGTTGATGCGATATACAATTATAAGTTCCGGGTATTTTATAATTCAACCCTTTCCATAGGCTTGAATGCCGGATTGCATGTAAATACCATTGAATGGCAATTGGCGGATGCTTTTGATTTTGGTGACGGTGTGATTCCTACTGTTGAAGGTACCATAAGCAAACCGAATTTCGGGGTCGGATTCTTTCTTTCGAGCGAAAGATATTTCGTAGGGATGTCTGCTCCTCGATTATTGAAGTCTGCTGCCTTTCTCGAGGAAGATGCGGGAGTTCTCAGTAAAAGACCATACTATATGATGGGTGGAATGGTTCTCGATTTAAATAAATCCGTGAAACTCAAACCATCCATGATGGTGTCCCTTGTCCCAAATGCTCCCTTTGAACTGGATTTCAGTTTAAGTGCATTATTCCTTGACAAATTTTGGATAGGTGGAGCTTATCGATTAGGTGATAGTTTTGGTGCACTGATGCAGTATGAATTGAGTCAACAGTTACAGGTGGGTGTATCGTTCGATTTTACGATTTCAGAATTACGGAGATTCTCAGGTGAAACTATGGAATTCATGATGAGGTACAACCTTGAATTTAAGGATCGGGATGTCAGGAATATTAGATACTTCTAAAGAGTGATAAAGAAATGAAAAGAATTTTAATATATATATTTTTCAATTTGCTGTTTCTGAACTTATTAACTGCACAGGACGCAACCTTTGCGGAGGTCGAATTGTCAGAAATTTCTGAAAGAAAGTTTCAGAAAACTAAAAGCAAAGCTGATTCCCTATTTGCCCGCGGGGCATATAAAGAGTGTTTACATTACTACAAGGAGTTGGAACAAGCCGGCAGGCTCGACAACCAATCCAAGTGCAATATGGCAGAATCGTATTCATACAATGCCGATTATAAATTAGCAGAATATTGGTACAAACAATTTGTCACCGAGGGTACCGATGCTAACACCTGTCTGAATTTTGCCAAAGTACTACAGATCAATAACAAGTGTAAGGAGGCCGCAGTGTGGTATAAGCGGTATTTGGCAACGGATCCTAAGAATGCTGCAGATATTGAATTTTTAACGGATTGTCGCAACTTAAAAGCAATTTCTTACAACGAGGAAGTAGTGCTGTATAATTTGGAAGAACTCAATACTACAGCTTCGGAGTATTCTGTCATGTCTTATCTAGATGATCTTGTGTTCACCAGTAATCGGGCGCTCTACAAAGTAGCAAGACATGAAGATCAATGGACTGAAAGTGAATTTTCAGATCTTTTCACGGCCAAAGCAGATGAATTTGGAGTTTATACTAAGGTAAATCGATTGAAAGGTAGTGTGAATAAGAAGTTCAATGATGGCGTATCCGCTTTTGATAAGAATGAGTATCGCATGTTCTATTCTCGAAATGAAATCAAAACGAAAGGAGGCAGGAAATTCAGACAATTAGAACTCTATACTGCATTGATTAATGAAGATGGTAGCTGGTACAATATCAAAAAAATGCCCATCAATGCGGAAGGTTTTTCTTCCTGTCACCCTGCAATCTCAGAAGATGGTAAGACATTGGTTTTTGCATCTGATAGACCAGGTGGATTGGGAGGGATGGACCTTTATGTCTCTTATAAAGTAGACGATGAATGGACCGAACCCAAAAACATGGGTGGTGCCATCAATTCATCCGATAATGAAATATTTCCAACGATATCTTTCTCCAACGCCATCTATTTTGCCTCAGATGGCCATGTAGGACTAGGTGGTCTAGATATTTTCAAAGCACATCATTCCAATGGGCAGTTTGAAAGTAAAACCGATTGGATAGTACAGAATCTTGGACGCCCATTCAATTCTACCCGAGATGATTTTTCTTTTACAGTATCAAATGACCAACTATCTGGATACATGGCCTCTAACCGAGAGGGTGGCATGGGTAAAGATGATATCTATCGATGGGTACAGACTAAAGAAGATCCACTCGTTTTGAACTGGTATACCAAATCATTCTGCATCAATCAATTATACAGGGCAGATGATGGATCATCACCGATAGTAACCATGTTGGAATTTGTGGACCATGATGCTGTGCACGGTAAAGATGATGTGTTCGATGGATCTCTAATTGAAGATCTTGATCAGGACTCTAAACTTGTCGTAGAGGACATTGTCAATTATCGTCGAAAAAAACTTGCCAATATCAAAAAGTTTAAGGCAGATGACCCTGACTATGAATCTATCAAACTCTTGCCAAGTGCTGATTACTTATTTGTTATGAGTAAGGATGGATTTTTTAATTCTCGCGAATTGTTCACAGTTGATCAAAACTCTGGTAATGAAACCAAATGTTTAGAGTTTAATCTGGAACCATTTAGAGAATTAGGGGGAAAAATTACAAAGGATGACGATAAAGAGAATCTTGAGCACGTAGAAATCGTATTATTTAATAAATGCGATGGATATACTGAGATAATCGAGACTGATCGCTACGGGGAGTTCACGCATACCCTTAGGTGCGATTGCGAATATGAGCTATCCATAGAGCAAGAAGGATATGAAACATACCGCCGACAATTGGAAAAGTATGAGGAAGAATGTCAGCGGGAAATGGAACCGATAGACATAGAATTGAAAAGTACAAATCCATATATCGGTAGGCTTAGAAAAGGAGAGGTATTCATTTTGAACAACATATTCTATGATTATAATAGCGCAGAATTGACTCAAGAAGCACAGAATGCATTGAATCATCTAGTTACTGTCATGACAGAATATCCGAGTATGAAAATTCACCTGTCTTCATTTACGGATAGTAGAGGCAAAAAAGATTATAATATGGAGCTTTCTACAAAGAGATCTCAGTCAGCTGCGATGCATTTATTCACTCATGGAATTGACGAAACCAGGGTGCAATTTATTGGAATGGGTGAGAACAAATTGCTCAATGACTGTGGAGATGGTGTTGATTGTACAGAAGACGAACATCAAAAGAATAGAAGAACAGAAGTGAAAATCACTTCGATATAATAAATAATATCCTCATATCGAGGGAAAGACTTAGTCAGTAGATTGTGTGTTTTACCTGGCCGTGCAGCATAAACTGCACGGCCTATTTCACACGACAACCATGAATCTTGAATACAAGACTTAGTCAGTAGATTGTGTGTTTTACCTGGCCGTGCAGCATAGATTGCACGGCCTATTTTCGTTTACAATATTATTATATGATAGCTGAACAAGCTTAGTTTTCGATGTTGGGCGTGCATAAGATAGCTTACTCTTGGTATAACTTTTGCTTTTTTAGAAATGATAAGAAGACTGCCTCCAAAGACAAACCCAATGCACAATGTTCCAAAAACCAAAAACCAAATATTATTGTAAACCGAATTCCAAGATCTTTGCTTCATTTATCGGTTTATTACTATCCTTAAACCTATCATTTACACAGTCTGCCACGTTATTAACAGGTGGAGAGGCCATCGATGAATCACTGGTAACCGTAAAAAATAATCGATTGATATTCAATGGGATATCAGAAAATCAATTGGTCCAGGGCTACTCAATTGTTGGTATTACTTTTGGCGCTCTTCAGGGTAAAGCTGAGATAGTTAATGATTATCAGATTGCTTACCACCCTGGGCTCAATATTTGCGATGAAAGTGATCGTTTTTCGTATTTAGTAAGTGATGGAACTTTCGAGTCAGTCAAAGAAGTCACGATCGAAATACTCTGCGAATCGATAGCAATAATGAGCAGCATGTCACCTAATGGTGATGGAAAACAGGATTCTTTCGTTATTCTTGGTGTTGACAATTATCCTAATAATGAACTCGTGATATTTAATGATCTGGGGCATGAAATTTACCGGCAAATCAACTATGCCAATAATTGGAATGGTCAATATAATGGGCATTCACTACCTTATGGTGTGTACTATTATGTCTTCAAACCAGGGAACGGTGAAACTATATCCGGATATCTCTATGTAGGTCAAGCCTCATAAAAGAGCTTTTCATCGAGTTATATATTTCTTTTTTAAGGATACGCTTGTACAAGGGGGTCAGGCATTTACAAATAGCTAGGAAGCAATATTTGTTAAAACAGGGGCGTTTGTCTTTCGTCTTGTTGCCTCTAATGCTATAAATGGGCTACTTTTAGGTTAATTATCAGTTACCCATGAACAAACGCCTTAGCTGTTATATAGCTTTTATGCTATTCAGCCTGTCCTGTTTTGGACAGCAACTTCCTCTTTTTACGCAGTATCACGATCTTCAATCGGTGATCAATCCGGCTGCCATTACATCGGATTATTTTGCACTCGATCATAATGTTTCAATCGGCGCCAGTTACAGGACGCAATGGGTAGGGATCAATAATAACCCACAAACTCAGGTGCTACGTGGGGATTATTTCAATGCGGATGGAGCTGGTTTTTCTCTGCTAGCCGGAGGAAGCGTAATGAATGACCAAACTGGTCCGACTGGATTTACCGGGATCTATGGTAAAATTGGTGGGGTAATCAGCGGAGATCCGGCATACGAAGGTTTGTCTTTGGCTCTCAATCTTGGTATGGTACAATACCGGGTAGATATTACAGAAATAAAATTTAGGGATGAAAATGATATTCTGGCCATGGAAAATCAAGCCGAAGTATTCATGGATGCCGGATTGGTCTGTTTTATTACAGATCGGTTGGATCCAATTCGAATATGATCTATGGCGG
>JAHHJQ010000416.1 GCA_018680005.1 Bacteroidia bacterium
GTTCAAGCCATTCACTGACGAGCGGAAAGAACTTAGCATTCAGCAGTATATCATTAACTTATCCAGGAAATCGAACTTTGTATCAATATTGGATAGATCGTGGAGAGGACACCGATTGGATTGACACTGATAATCCCGATAGGACGTTGATCGAAATTGATGATCCTGATATTCAGGGTTTGAAAATAAGAGCACGCAAAGCTGGTGGTCATGCCTGGAGCGATCCTTTAGAAATTCCGCTGATAGTTCAGTTGCCATGGTATAAGCGGAAGACAAATATATTCCTGTTATCCATCCTCGGTGTATCGTTACTCGCTCTCTTCTGGAGATCCAATAATAAGCGATTTCGGAGGCAAATCACAGATCTCGAATCTTTGCTTCACGCAAAAAATGCCCCCCCTGACAAAGAAGAAAATAAAGGTGAAATATTGTATGAACCCTCTGCAGGAAGCGATCCTCAAAATGAGCTATTGACTGCTTCAATGCATCTGATATATACTGTTACCAATCATATTGATGCCGGTATGAAATGGGACCATATGCTTGAACAATTGTCCATTGCTACTATGAAGTTGCCGCATACTGTGGCATTTGAAATTGGTACTTTGCGGAAGAAATCCAATAAGATCATAATAGACGGATATGCGCATTCGAAACAGGTTTTTTATAACAGAGAAGAAAGCTGGTCAGAACCATTATCTATTTTTAAACATGGCATTAAGGCTCAAAAGGGAGAAATTATAAAAGGAAACATCCCCAATCAGGATATTTTGTCGAAATGGACAGGCAAGTTTAATTCTGTGATTTTGGTTCCATTTTTACTTGGCCGAAAACGATATGCAGCCATTGCCATCTATGGGGATGAAAAGCTGCAAAATGAACATGTGCTGAAAGCGATTCAATCTGTTGCGAACTATCTTGAATTGATTCACTGATGAATAATATTCGATTAGTCATATTGATCTTCTTAGGCCTTTGGATGCATCCATTGTGTTCCGGAACGGATACTTTGCAAATCGGGATCATAAAAGATCCGCCATTCATCTTTGAGGATGCCTCCGGATCTTATGATGGAATATCTGTTCATCTATGGGAGCAAATCGCAGACCGTCTGAATTTACAATTTGAATATGCTCTGTATTCTGATAAATTAGGTATCCTGAGGGCTTTGGATTATAACGAGATTGATCTTTCCATAGATCCGATGTTTGTCAATCCAACGCGGCTAAAGCTGTTTGATGTATCACAACCATTTTTCATATCCAGTATCGGAGTTGCAACTACCAGTAAAGACAAAAGTCAGCTACAGGTCTTTCTGTCCAATTTCTTTTCGTTGGATTTTTTTAGACTGATCCTCTTGTTGGTATTTATCATTTTTGTGTTTGGATTTATTCTCTGGCTTTTTGAACGCCGTCATAATAAACGGCAATTCCGACCGGGGCTTATTGGTCTGTTTGATGGGCTATGGTGGTCTGCAGTGACCATGACTACGGTGGGATACGGAGATAAGGCTCCAAAAACAAAAGCGGGCAGGATCATAGCGATGATATGGATGTTTACCGCAATAGTCCTGATATCCGGCTTTACAGCGACCATAGCTTCCACACTAACGATTCGGGCATTAGGATCTGATATTCAGCATGTTGACGACCTGAGAAGAGATCAGAACCTGGGTACCGTCTATGCATCATCTGCCTATGACTTTTTGAACAAGCACGATATTGCTATTGGGATTAGTTATGACTCACCGGAGGAAGCTATTCGGGGATTGTTGAATAAAGAGACCAATGTTCTGGTTTATGACAAGACGGTTCTGGATTACATCATCAATACCAACCAACTCAACGAGGATATCAACCTATTGCCCGTCAATTTCAATAAGCAATATCAAAGCATATTTATGCCAAAGGAAAACGATCTGATGGATAAGGTCAACCCCGAAATATTATCCATCATCAGCGATATCCAATGGCACGAGGTCTTAAAAGAATATGATGTCAGAGTTGAGTGAGTAATGACTTCTCCCCTATCTTACTTCAGGGATCATCTAATTATGCCCTCGATCAATGAAATACTTCACTGAATTTTGTAAGGCAGGGGCAGCAGCAAAGCAATAAATATTTTAGATCTTTAGCGATAATGCTCACCTTCCTCAGAAAAATCAGACGATCCTTGATTGATACAGGAAACACTTGAAAATATCTGCTCTAGGCCATCGGAGAAATCTTATTGGTGGTCATCGGATATTGATCGCCACGCCTCGCCCTTTGCTCCTAAAGGGAGCCACCC
>JAHHJQ010000420.1 GCA_018680005.1 Bacteroidia bacterium
AAGATACACCAATAAACAGGCTTGATTGAGGATAGTTTTTAGAATGGGCGAATGACTGAATGGGCGAATGACCGAATGAATATGAATTTTCTTTATATAATCAATAATCTGTCAACCTTTTTTAGGAAGGGACCATTCAACATTTCAACAATTCAACAATTCAACAATCCCCCTACGATTCAAATTTCTTGATAGTGAAAAATACTTTAGTCCCTTCTTTCTCTTTAGATTCTACCCAGATCTTACCTTGATATAGACGGACAATCTTTTCACAGATGGCCAATCCGATTCCAGTGCCACGGGCATAGTTTTTTGAGAGCTGTTTGAAGATCATAAAGATCTTTTTGTGATAGGCTTTGCTAATACCAATTCCATTATCTTCTATGCAAAATTCCAGGTGATCACTCTTATCGGTACAATTGATATTTATCGAATGAAAATCTTTGGTTTCATCGATGTATTCGATGGCATTCTTTATGAGATGATAGAAGAGTAGCCTGAGGTGACTTGGTGTGATATACAAATTGGGCAATTTGTCAATCTGGAGCATCATCTTATTGTCATTCAACTCCCTTTGCAATACGTTCAGGACCTTATAGACCAGTACTTCCACATCCACCAATTCCAGTTTTTCCGGATCCATCTTTAGTGCCACATATCCTAGCAAATCGTCTAATTTCTGCGACATGACGCTGGCATTCTGCTCCACAATTTTCATGAATTCCTTCGAATCATCAGTGAATTGATCACGATTGAACTTGGCCAGCAGGTTGGTAAAACTATTAATGTTTCTCAACGGTTCCTTTAGATCATGTGCGATAATGTATGCATATTGTTTTAGCTCTTTATTGGACTCTTCCAGAAGGGTGTTCTGACGTTCTATTTGCTGATTTTTCCTGATAAGTACGTCGATTTCATTTTCCTTGTTCTGGAGTAAATCTTTAAACTTTTGCTTGCCTTCTTTGGTGAAGTGTTGATTTTGTGCAGCCACCAATTCTTTCAATGTAGCGATCGACTTTTGAGAATTGGATGTCTCCTCGTAGCATTCGGTCAGCTTGTGGAGCGCATCGATTTTTTCGGCATAATAACCCTGTTCATCACAGATCTGCGATGAAGTAGTAAGAATCTGGATGGCTTCGTTATAATCGTCTTTTTCAATATAGACGTCCGCTAATTCATTGAGACACTGGACCTGATTGAGATAGAAACCATGGGTTTTGAATATTTCTCTTGCCCTGAGGATATAGTCCAGTGCTTCCTCATAGGACTTCATCAGGAAAAATGTCTTCCCGATACTTTGAAGGAATATACCTCTATGAAGTATAAACTCGGCCTTTTCTTCACAGATGGTCAATCCCCGTTCAAGAAATTCAATGGCTTTTGGATAATTGCCTTTTTCTTTATGAAAATCACCAATGTTGATACAACACACGCATAGTATCTGTACGTCGTTGTGTTTTTCAGCCAGATAGAGTGCATTCGTGAAATATTGCAGCGCCTTATTCAGATCTTTCTGGATATAGAGTATCGAGCCTATGTTGGAGTAGATATATGGATTTTGCTTGGATTCACTGTATTTCAGTGATTTGTAGTAGGTCTCGAGAGCCTCTGAATATTTCTCCTGAGCCTTATATATCAGACCGATATTATTAAGTATGCGCGAGATGGATATTTCATCCTTTAGTCTTTGCGCAATATCCAAAGCTTCTTCAAAGATATCCAGTGCATGTGGGAATAGTCCTTTCTGAATCAAGATAGCTCCTTTGAAGCTCAATAAATCCAGACGATACTTTTCATTGACAAATTTGTTGGATACTTTGAGACCTTCCTCAATCAGTTGAAGACTGCGGTTAGGGTTCTGAAAAGCTCTTTTTCTTAGGAAGTCAATAAGAGACAGAAGCCCGCGGCTATCATGCGAAAATTGAAGTTCAGGTGTTATTGTATTGAGGTCCGACATCAACAAGAATGCAGCAAAATATGTGCCTCAATCTTAATGTGTCTTATCGTAATTTTTGAGATTGGCAAAAAAAATACCCGGTAAAGAATTACCAGGTATTTTCATAAGGAAATAGGTTAGTTACTATCGTCAGTAGATGGCAACCTTTTAGCTTAGTTGTTTGGGATTGCGTGTATAAAGTCAGTAGTGTGTCTATGTGTCAGTGTAGTGTCGTCTATCTTGTGGGGGGTGCCGCTCTCTCTATTCTTTTGCGGTAAGTGTAATTATTTCGGAGGAAAGTGTGTCAGTAGATTATGTGTCCTTACTAATTACAGCCCAAAGATGCAGGAGTATGTGGCAGTAGCGCATACCCCATTTCTGGTATTTTTTCGTTATGGTATATTGCTATGTGTAAGTCGCAGATAACCAGAGTTTTATAATTGGCTTTTTGCAGGTAAAATTTGGATTCCTGGGAACTTGTTTGAAAGGCGAGTATTATGACCCGTTTTTTGGATGATGAGATAAAGCATCTTTTTAGCTCATGACATATATCCCCAGACAAGCAATCAGAAAGTATGTTGTCAGCGTTGCGGCACCTTCATATTCCTGCGCAAGTCTTTGACCAAAGAATAAAGCAACTATCGATAATGCCGAGAGTTGAGCTCCGATCAAGCCCAATTGAGTTCCACCATCCACGATGAATTTGACGAGACCTATAGTACAGCAGACACCAGCCAGGACTTCTACAATGGTGATGACAGGCATCATCAATCC
>JAHHJQ010000424.1 GCA_018680005.1 Bacteroidia bacterium
ATCTATCAGAGTATCTCCAGGTTCTGAAAAAGCAGCCAAAGCGTGGACTATCTTATCCACTACTTCACCTGCTGTGACCATTAGAATGATGACCCTGGGGGCTTGGAGTGATTTGACAAAAAGTTCAAGATCTTCAAATCCTGCCGCAGATTTCAGTTCTTCAAATTGCTCAATTAAAGAAAGTGCTATATCTTCCTCTAATCCCTCTACCCTCCTGTTATAAAGGGACAATCGAAATCCATTTCTGCCGAAATTCCGGCTTAGATTTCTACCCATTACCCCCAATCCAATAATACCCAGATCTGATTTCATATTTCCAATTTAGAAATTATCCCGTCAACGATTTCGCTGGGAGATTCACTGATATCGAAATTCAAAGCTTGCTCAGGTGGTTCCCATGTTGACAATTGGGATTGGAGTAAATCCTCAGGCATAAAATGATCACGTTTCTGCATCCTTGTTCTTAATAACTTTTTATCTCCATTCAATGCAATCCATACAATTTCTCTGTCAATTGATTTTTTTAAGAATTTTCGATAAGATGCCTTTAAAGCTGAACATGTAACTACAACATCTGCTCCTCTAACATGGAGATTGACACGATGAGCCAATACCTTAAGCCAGGGCCATCTGTCATTATCAGTTAAGGGTGTCCCTTCTGACATTTTTCGGATGTTTTCCTCAGGGTGAAAATCATCTCCTTCCAACAACGCTAATTTCATTTTGGAAGCCAGCAATTCTCCAATTGTACTCTTTCCGCATCCTGAGACTCCGATCAAAAATATAGCTCGACCTGATGTCATATAATCCGGGCTTTACACATCCTCCAATTGCCGCTCATATCCTTTTTAAATTCAATATGATCAAAGTTGTCATTATCCATCAATGTTTCCAAAAGATCCTTATGCAGGGTAGATATTTCATAGAACAACCACCCATTCTTTTTCAAATGTCCCTTCGCAAATTGATTGATTGCTTTATAAAATTGCATCGGATCCTTACCCGTTACAAATAGTGCTATTTCGGGTTCATTTTTCACAACTACATCATCCATAATTGCATCCTCAGAATGTAAAATGTAGGGCGGATTACTAATGATCACGTCATATTTTCCATTTGGCTTATCTTGTATATCCAGAATATCGCAATGGAAAAAATCCACCTTAGTGTTCAGATGATCATTATTTGACCGTGCTAAGGCCAAAGCTTCGGTACTGACGTCACATCCTGCTATTTTGTGTCTTCCGTGCGTCAACTGATCAATAGTTATCGGAATGCATCCCGACCCAGTCCCAATATCCAAAATATGCAATCCCGATTTTCCAGAGAGTGTCTCTGTAACCCATTCGACCAACTCTTCAGTTTCTGGTCTGGGGATTAAGACGTTTGGATTTACCTTGAATCTGAGTCCATAAAATTCTTTGATGCCAGTAACATAATTGATGGGCTCACCCCCCAGTAACCTCTGTAACCCTCGTTTCAACTGCAATTCTTCTGCTTCACCAAGCAATCGCGAATCACTCACTGGATGTCGACTTCCTGCCAGATCTTCAAATAGAATTCTGGCCGTACTTTCTGCCTCCCTTTTGTCTGACCGATCTCGTAACCGATCCACTGTCTCTTTATAAGCCTCAAAAATCTTCACTATCTAATTTTTCTTTGGATCCATTGTAATATAATAGGCTTCAAGCCTAACTTTTTCCATGCAACGGCCAGCATTATCAATTGAATAAAAATGATACTAATACCCTTGGCGATTGCCATTCCAACCACAGGTTGGCCTTTCAACAGCAAGAGGCATAGTGCGATTTGAATCACAATACCGCAAATCAAACCCAATAAAACCTGTCGCTCAAGCCCCACCATCATTAGCATAATGATATAAGGCCCTATCAGCGCATATACCAGTGTGGAGATCGACAAAATGATTAATGCCGCATAACCATCAACATAGGCCGAACCAAACCAATTCAGCACCCAAGGTCCTGCCAATAGAAATAGGACAAAAATAATGGTCCCAATCAATAGATTAATGATCAAACTAGATTCGAGGACTTTTTGAAGTAGTTCCTTCTGAGGTGCATCCTTCTGTTCTGCAAATAAAGGCATATATACCGCATTAGTAAGAACAAGTCCGACTAATATAAGATCGCTCAATTTGCTGGCTACATTGTACACTGCTGTGGCATTATGAAGATCCAAAAAGCCCAGGATGAGTACATCAAGTTTGTGGCGAAGTACTCCAAAAAAAGTTAATGCTGCGAAATAGAACATATCCCATGACCATGAAAATGAATATCTGCGGAAAATAAAAACCGCCCGTGGCTTTTCTTTTCGAATCAGCAGAATCATCGCTCCAACAGTACTCATTGCAATGCTAAAAAAGATGGCCTGTACAACTATGAACAAATCCAACTTCAAAAGAGATAATGTGCAGCATGTCAAAAACAGGAGAAAAAATAATGGTCGGATGATTTGCTCGGGTAATTGAGCAGAAAGGACATGTTTATACCCTTTGAGCAAACCAGACAAAAGATATTGAAGGGTAAGCAGAGCTGTAGAAAGCACCAACAGCAAATGGTAAATAGTGTTGACATCCGTATAAATAGTAATCCAGTATCCGGAAAGCACCAGTGACATTATCGCACAAAGCATAAACAGGGACACGGAAGTCCTGGCTTCTCCACCAGATCGTATGGACCGGACCAAATAATCATCATAACCCAATGTCCCCAGAGAAGCTATTGCAAGCACAGATGCCATGAAAAAGCTATAGCGTCCATAGTCTTCCACTGGAAGTAGATGTGTCAGCATAAGCGTAATCGCGAAGAGGAGCAGTTTTGCTATACCTTCAATCAGAATTGTCCCGCTAACGCCCTTTTTTACAAAAGATTTCAGATTCGTGTCTATCCAGATTTTATGAATTAGTCTTTGATAAATCGATTTCATGGTCCCAAAATATTAGTTTCCATGTTCAGATTGTACCCGGCGATAGACTTCGACATATTTTTGAGCAATCCGATCGATTGCATATTCCAGAACAGCCTTCTGACGAATCGCAGGCGCGTCATACTGGATATGATTTTTTATCATCCATTTCATGGCTTCGACAAGTGAACTTTGATCTTTTGGTTTTATGAGCAAACCATTGTCTTTATCAATCATTTCGGCTACACCACCGACATTTGTAGATATGACTGGTATACCTGTACAATGCGCCTCGGAGATGACACATGGAGCATTTTCATAATTGCTGAAGAGGACCAGAACCTTACTCTTGCGCATAGCATCTGCAATCCCATGAATTGACAATTCTTTGACCAAAGAAACATTTGATTGGAGCGAGAGGCGGTCAATGGAATTTTGGTGTTTTCCGTAAAAGCCATTTCCAACAATCGTCAGGTAGGCATCGAAGCCCTGGCTCAATAAAACGGCAAAAGCCTCAAGGATGCCACTTACATTCTTATGTCTGTCATTTAAGGAACTAACATGAAGAAATTCAAAAGTTGAATTTTTCTCAACCTCCCGGGCAGGATAGAAGATTTTTGTGTCCACTACGTTGGGTAT
>JAHHJQ010000428.1 GCA_018680005.1 Bacteroidia bacterium
ATGTTACATACAATGGTCTTATCCTTCATCGCTCTGAAGTGCCTTTCCGTCAGGATGTCTTTGTTTCCGGTAGCCGTCACCACGATATTAGCATCCTTAACCGCATTCTCCATTTTCTTTACTGCAAATCCATCCATGGCTGCTTGAAGTGCGCATATGGGATCAATTTCAGTCACAATCACACGGCATCCTGCTCCTTTCAAAGAAGCTGCGGAACCCTTACCTACATCGCCATATCCGGCAACTACAGCGACCTTTCCGGCCATCATCACATCCGTCGCTCTTCTGATAGCATCCACACAGGATTCTTTGCAACCATACTTATTGTCAAATTTTGACTTCGTTACAGAGTCATTGATATTAATCGCAGGCATTGGAAGTGTGCCAGTTTTAAATCTTTCGTACAACCGATGTACACCGGTAGTGGTTTCCTCGCTGAGTCCTCTGATACCAGATACCAGCTCGGGATAGTTATCCAAAACCATATTGGTCAGATCCCCTCCGTCGTCCAGAATCATATTGAGCGGCTTACCATCTTCAAATGCAAAAATCGTCTGTTCTATACACCAGTCAAACTCTTCTTCGTTCATGCCCTTCCAGGCAAAAACTGGAATTCCTGTATCTGCTATAGCTGCAGCAGCATGGTCCTGTGTAGAGAATATATTACAGGATGACCAACTTACCTCCGCACCCAATTCGATCAGGGTCTCGATGAGGACTGCGGTTTGAATAGTCATATGGAGACATCCAGCAATTCTGGCGCCTTTGAGTGGTTGGGATGACCCATATTCTTCACGCAAAGACATTAGTCCTGGCATCTCTGCTTCGGCTAATTCCATTTCTCTTCTTCCCCAGGTGGCAAGGGTAATATCTTTTACTTTGTATCGTGGTTTTTGATCAACTACTGACATTGATTCTCAGGTTTAGCGATGAAAATTTATTCTAAAGCGGTGCAAAGGTAGTTCTTTGCTTGATTTTATTCAATGAATTGTACGCTACTTCATTCGTTTTGGGTGGATTTCAATACAAAAAATTATATCTTTGTGGCCGTTTTCGAAAAATATAAAAAAAGCGAAAGATGCAAAGTGTTGAAGTTCAAGGTCAGGTAAGGACAGAAGTTGGTAAGAAATCAACAAAAGCCATTCGTGCTGCCGGTATGGTTCCGTGTGTCATGTATGGAGATGGATCTGTTACTCATTTTCAGGTAAGCCCCAAGGCCTTGAAATCAGTGATTTATACGCCAGAGTTCAAATTGGTTGACGTGAAATTGGATAACGGCACAACTGCACAATGTATAATCAAGGATGCACAATATCATCCTGTTACTGACCAACTGTTGCATTTAGATTTATTGCAATTAGTTCCAGGTAGATCTTTTAAAGCTGGAATACCCGTGTCATTAGAAGGAACTTCTCCAGGTGAGAAGTTAGGAGGCAAGTTGATCCATAAAATGAGAAGAATCTCAGTCAAGATGACTCCCGAAACCATGGTAGATACGCTTATAATGGATATCTCAGATTTAGAATTAGGGCACTCTGTGAGAGTTAAGGACCTGATCCCTGCCGAAGGAGTTGAAGTTATTAATTCACCAAATTCTCCTATAGTATCAGTTGAAATACCACGAGTATTGAAGGATGCTGATCTTGAAGAAGGAGAAGAAGGAGAAGAAGGAGAAGAAGGAGTACCTGCTGAAGGAGAAGAAGCAGCAACTGAAGCTGAGGCTTAAACAGTTGATAAAATATTCAGAAAGCCATGGTTCTTGCGAGCCATGGCTTTTGTAATTTCAGCCCTGAACAAACCATCCCTACTTGTCTGTGTCGAGCTTAAATGTGGCAACCTTCCAATATGATATTGCCTGGGAATCCCCGGACAAGAATCTGGATTATATCCATTCACGTATTGATTTCGATACGGATCTTCTTATTCTACCGGAGATGTTCACTACCGGTTTTTCTATGGATCCGGAGCGACTTGCCGTGGCTATGGATAACCATCAAGTCGATATAGTTCAACAAATAGCCAATGAATTCGACATGTATATCATGGGTAGTATGATTATTTCAGATCGTGGGCATTATTTCAACAGATTAATTCTTTTCAGCCCTGATCTATCACCAAGATATTATGATAAAAGACATCTCTTTACCTATGGAACGGAAGACCAGCACTACGCTTCTGGTAATCAGGATGGCATTTTTGAAATCGGTGATTGGAAAATATGTGCAAGGGTTTGTTACGATTTGAGATTCCCTGTTTGGTCCAGGAATGTCAGTGATTATGATCTGTTGGTCTACGTGGCGAATTGGCCTCTGGCACGCCAAAAAGCATGGGACACATTATTATTAGCGCGAGCGATAGAAAATCAATCCTATGTGATTGGTGTAAATCGTGTTGGAACTGATGGAAATGGCCTGAAATATGGAGGTGGATCGGCCATTATCAATTATCGAGGGGACATACTTACACATGCAAGAGACGAAGAACGAATCGATACGCAGGTACTCATTATGGATTCTTTAAGAGACTTCAGAAGTAAGTATCCGTTTTTAAAAGATAGGGATCACTTTACCATTCATTAGCCTTCGATGTCATTCAACAGACTTTTACTCTTGCTCTTCAGTCTCCTTATCTTAGTATCCTGCTCAACGGTACGCGTCATTATGAAGGACAACACTGAAGAAGCTCATTCCGGCCCAGTCAAAGTAGATCTTCTGAGATCGAAGGTATTGGACGAAGCCAAATCCTATATCGGAACAAAATATAAATATGCCGGAACTACAGCCTCCGGAATGGACTGCTCCGGATTGACTTACACTGTTTTCAAAAGTATTGATGTTGCTTTGCCCAGAACCACATCCGGACAATCTCAAATGGGTAAGAAAGTAGCCGGAAAACAAATCGTAGCAGGCGATCTCGTGTTCTTTAAAAAATCAGGTCGCATCTTTCATGTAGGCATGATCTCTAAAGTCAAAAGTGGACAAATTTGGATGATCCATAGCAGTAGTTCCAAAGGCGTCGTAGAACAGGAAATAAATTCTAATTCATACTGGAGGCCTAAATTGCACCATGTGAAAACCTTGTTTTAACTTTTCGGCATATGCAAATGTTGAAATCACTAGTAAATGCTGTTAAAGCACTATTTTCGAAACTTTTTCATACAGAATCATCAACCATGCTCAATATTATACTCTTTGGCCCACCGGGATCCGGAAAAGGAACACAGGCTACCAAATTAGCCGATCAATATCAACTGTTACACATTTCCACAGGAGACCTGTTCCGTTACGAAATGGGTAATGACACCACTCTTGGTAAAGAAGCCAAGGCCTATATCGCTAAAGGTGAACTGGTACCTGATTCGGTCACAGTTGGTATGCTCAAGAATAAGGTCAATGCCAATCCGGATGTCGCCGGATATATTTTTGATGGATTTCCACGTACCATAGCCCAGGCAGAAGCGTTGGATGAATTTCTCAAAGAAAAAGATGAAACGGTTTCTGCATTACTTTCTTTGCAAGTCGAAGATGAAGAGATCATCACCAGATTGCTGGAAAGAGGAAAAACCTCTGGAAGAAGTGATGATAGTGATGTGTCGATCATCAAAAACAGGATTGAAGTCTATAAAAGTGAGACATCACCTGTATTTGACTACTACAGCCAATTTGACAAATCGATGAAAATCGAAGGAATGGGAACAATCGAAGAAGTATTTTCTAATCTAACTTCAGCTATCGATAAGCTTCGATAACACCTCATGGCAGAGCAAAATTTTGTTGATTATGTAAAAATCAATTGTCGCTCTGGTAATGGAGGGGTAGGGTCTGCACATTTTCACAGGGACAAAATGACGGCCAAAGGAGGACCTGACGGTGGAGATGGAGCCCGGGGCGGACATATCATCGTCAGGGGTAATGAGCAAATGTGGACCTTGCTCCATCTGAAATTTCGAAAACATATCAAAGCAGGACACGGGGGTGACGGAAGCGGTAATCACAGGACCGGAGCCACCGGAGAAGATGTAATCCTCGAAGTTCCCTTAGGTACACTGGCTAAGGATGTAGAATCGGGAAAGGTAGAATTTGAAATTACCAAACACAATGAAGAACACATTCTGGTAGCTGGAGGGCGTGGTGGTTTGGGAAATGCCCACTTCAAATCTGCAACGAACCAATCCCCAAGATATGCACAGCCTGGGGAGGAGGGTCTCGAAGAATGGAAGATCCTGGAACTCAAAGTACTCGCAGATGTCGGATTGGTAGGATTTCCCAATGCAGGTAAATCTACCTTATTATCTGTAATCTCTGCTGCTAAACCAGCAATCGCTAATTATCCATTTACCACACTTGTTCCAAATTTGGGCATTGTCAGCTATAGAGATGATCGATCCTTTGTCATGGCTGATATACCTGGTATCATAGAAGGTGCACATGAAGGAAAGGGCCTGGGACATCGTTTCCTGCGGCACCTGGAGCGTAATGCTACCTTGCTTTTTATGATCCCATGTGACTCCGACAATATAGCTAAAGAGTATGCAGTCCTGCTAAATGAACTCCAAATGTTCAACGAGGAGCTGATACACAAACCCAGACTTTTGGCAATCACCAAAGCAGATATGCTGGATGATGAATTGAAACAAATGCTGCTTCCTGAATTACCAAAAGATATTCCCCATATTTTTATCTCTTCTGTCACTATGGATGCGATAGATCAGCTCAAAGATTTATTGTGGCAGATAATGAACGAGGAAGACTAGCCCGCCTTCTTTTTCTGTCTATATTCGCACCTGGATTATGACGTATAAGATTAAGATAGATCAATTTGAAGGCCCCTTCGACCTCTTGCTTTTCTTTATAGAAAGAGACGAGCTGGACATCCATGATATTCCAATAGCCAAGATTACCAACGATTTTTTGGAATATATCCGTCAAATGGAAGCGCTCAATATAGATCTTGCCAGCGAGTTCATTGTCGTGGCCGCCACACTGATGAGGATCAAAGCGCGGCTGCTGCTCCCCAGAAAAGTGGTCGATGAAGAAGGAAACGAAATAGACCCTAGAGAAGAACTGGTCAGACGACTGGTGGAATACAGAAGATATAAAGAAGTCATTGATGACTTCAGGTCACTGGAAGAAGGGCGAGCACAGAAGATCGACCGCGGCAATGCTGCCATAGAACTAAAACAACTATCTCAAAAAGCCCTGATCGATACCGAGCTGGAATCACTGACATTGTTCAAACTGATGAAGGCCTTCGAGCGCGTCATGGAGCGTTCAAAGGATCAGGAGAGAAAGACCTTCCATAAAGTTTACAATTACAACTATACTGTGGAAGATCAGGAAGTATTAATCCTGGATGTCCTCAAATCTCAAAAGCGGGCGGCTTTCGAAGTGCTATTTGACAAGATGGAGGACCGTTTGCACGCTATCATTACCTTTCTTGCCCTACTAGCATTGATCAATACACAGCAAGTCAATTTCGAGGATCGTGAGGGTACTAATAATTTTGTGGTAAGCTATAAAGAACCCGTCGCAGAAGAAGCTTCAGCCTAGTATCTGAATTGGGTCATTTTTGCATATGATTCCACCGCTGCAAAAAAGGTTAAAATATCCAACTTCTTATTGTCACCAAACTTTTGATTCGCTTCGAAATACCCTATCTTTGCACCGTTTTTGAAGACCCTTATTTATACATATAAATTTCTATAGATCCTTATGGCCAATATAGGTGTAGTAAAACAGGTAATCGGACCGGTTGTAGACGTTAGTTTTTCACAAGATGGTTCTGAACTTCCAGAGATTCTGAATGCATTAATCATCAAAAGAGAGCATGGTGAAGAACTCGTTCTCGAGTGTCAGCAGCATCTTGGAGAAGATGGCGTAAGAACCATTGCCATGGATGCAACGGATGGTCTAACCAGAGGCATGGAAGTCATCGATACAGGTCAGCCAATTGCAATGCCGGTAGGTGAGCATATCAAAGGAAGGTTATTCAATGTAGTTGGTGAAACCATTGATGGTATGAAGCCCATCGAAAAAGATGAAAACGCTTACCCAATTCATCGTAAACCACCGAGATACGAGGATCTTTCTACTTCAAAGGAAGTTCTTTTTACAGGTATAAAGGTGATTGATTTAATCGAGCCTTATTCCAAAGGTGGTAAGATTGGATTGTTTGGTGGTGCAGGTGTTGGTAAGACCGTATTGATCATGGAATTGATCAATAATATTGCCAAGGGTTATGAAGGAATATCTGTTTTTGCAGGTGTTGGAGAAAGAACAAGAGAAGGAAACGATCTACTTCGAGAGATGATCGAATCGAATGTGATCCGGTATGGTGAGGATTTCAAACATAGTATGGAAGAAGGAGGATGGGATCTTTCAAAAGTGGATTATAAGGAACTCGCAAAATCTCAGGCTACATTGGTATTTGGTCAGATGAACGAACCTCCGGGAGCAAGAGCGAGAGTTGCCTTGTCAGGATTGACAGTAGCTGAATATTATAGAGATGGAGATCTGGATGATCCCACAGGTGGTAGAGATATCCTTTTCTTTATAGACAATATATTTAGATTTACACAGGCCGGATCTGAGGTATCTGCATTGCTAGGACGTATGCCATCAGCTGTAGGATATCAGCCAACATTGGCCACGGAGATGGGTATTATGCAGGAAAGAATTACCTCCACTAAGAGAGGGTCGATAACATCTGTCCAGGCTGTGTATGTACCTGCGGATGATTTGACGGATCCTGCTCCGGCGACCACTTTCGCACACTTGGATGCGACCACAGTATTGAATAGAAAGATTGCCTCATTAGGAATCTATCCAGCAGTGGATCCTTTGGATTCTACTTCCCGGATTTTGGATCCTGAAATCATCGGAGAGGAACACTATGACTGTGCCAGAAAGGTTCAGAATATATTACAGAGATATAATGAACTTCAAGATATTATCGCTATTCTTGGGATGGAAGAGTTATCAGACGAGGATAAACTGGTCGTAAGCCGGGCTCGTCGTGTACAAAGATTCTTGTCACAACCCTTCCACGTAGCAGAACAGTTCACCGGTTTAGAAGGTGTTCTGGTCCCCATCGAGGAAACAATCAGAGGATTTAATATGATCATGGACGGTGAAGTGGATGAATATCCAGAAGCTGCCTTTAACCTGGTCGGTCCAATAGAGGAGGCCATTGAAAAAGGTAAGAAGATGCTTGCAGCAGCAGGTGCTTAATCGTTTAAAGAGTTGAGCACAACCAAAACTTATACTAAAATCTATTCCTATGAATCTGACTGTTTTAACCCCTGACGAGGAAATTTTTAAAGGTGAAGTGACATCTGTGAAAGTACCTGGATCCGACGGACAATTTGAAGTTCTGACTGGACACGCGCCTATCGTTGCAGCCCTTGGACAGGGCACTGTGCGACTGATCAAGAATAAAGGTGAGAAGGTGACTTTCAATATCAACAAAGGCTTTATCGAAGTATTGAAGAATGAAGTAGCCCTTCTGGTACAAGGTGTATCGGATGCTGCTTAGCACAATATAGCCCTACCCCCCAGGAAAATAATCTTTGGCTATCTCTGGTCTCCCACTGACCAGGAGGTAGCCTTTTTATTTCAAGATTTGATTGAAATAGGTCTCCAACTCCTGCATTCTGTCCACCACCACAGCACCATGCTCGCCCATCCTTTCATGATCACCATCGGGCGCATAACCAAAACACTTTTTGCCAGCTGCATTGGCGGCGAGGATATCATTGATGCTATCACCAACGACTATTGTGGTATCTGGGGTTGCACCCAGGAAGCGTGCTGCACTTAGAAACAGCTCCGGGTTGGGTTTCCAGGATTGGATATCATATGCAGAAAAGATCGTCTGACTCTCAAAATACTGGTCCAAACCGGTGACTTGCAGATTGAGCTCGATCTTATTACGTGGCCCATTGGAAGCCACGCAAAATGGAACTTTGAGGCTCTTTAGAATTTCTTCAATCCCTTCGACTGGTTCCATTTCGGTCCTGTAGGCTTCAAAACTTTCTTTGCGATACGCAGCTGGGATATCAAATGGTGCCGGACCACCGAGGATAGATTCGACATAAGCCATGGATTGTGCCATTGAGCCGCCACGGAATCGATTGAATACTTCATCCGCATCCATCATGACCCCTGCTCTCCTGATCACATCAGAAAAGACCCTGGCGGAAATCCCTTCACTATCCACTATTACACCATCACAGTCAAAAATGACCAATTCAATATGTGATAAATCCATCGTGCAAAGGTAGGGTTGTATTCAGAAGCATGTATGAAGTATACCTGAATTCTGCCAACATTATAATTCTTTGTATTCCAGGCTTAACACCGCACCTGATTGGCCCATTCCTGTCAGATCCTGACATGCCACCCCAACAAAACTTCCGGTAAATGCAGCTCGATATTGTTTTCCTCCATCACGAACATAATCATCTGACAAAATGCTCGCATCAGCCATGATGCCCAAATCCTGCCATCCTCCCGTTTCCCCCTCAACCAGAAAAGTCAGTTGATCATATTTCCAAAGAATCCTTAAGCCAATTTCCTCACTGGATATCTTTAATGGACTTGCTAATAATTCAGAGGTGTCAAAATTATCACAGCAGATCACGTTCAGCCATCTGGACACCTCATCCTCATCTCCGTATACATGCAAATAATAGTAGTGTCCTGTATTGTAGTAACATACCAGACCCATCATATTCTGAAATGAAGTGGGTTGGAATTTCATCCTGGCCGTATAGTCAATTTCAAAGTGCTGAACTCTTCTGGCTATCAAAGACTGTTCAAAGGTGGAAGACAACGATTCTCGCCCTTTTATACGCAGTACACCACTTTTATGATCATGCCATAACCAATCTTTAGATATAGGTATCCTCAGGCTTTGATAATGAATACTCAATGCATCCTTTGAGAAGTTCAAAAACTCATCTTTCCGATTACTAACCGATTCAGGAAGTTCAGTAACTACTGCTCTTGCAACTTTTGATCTGTTAGAAAGATAAGGCCATCCGTTATGCCAGGTAATTTTTTCGATACAAGTCTCACGACCAAGCGTGCATCTTCTATTTTTCTTCAATGGTCGTCCTGCTAAAAAGACCATAAAACACGCTCCTTCAGCATCCCATACCAAATCTCCATGTCCGGTTCTTTGTAAAACATGATCCGTTTGAAATCCATGGTGCAGGATAGGATTCTCAGGATGCATCTCGTATGATCCGGTGATGTTTTCAGACCTCGCTATAGTAACCGCATGACCATAGTCTGTGCCTCCTTCTGCTGTCAACAGATAGTAGTATCCATAAATTTTATATAGATGTGGCCCCTCGGTAATGCCCAAAGAGGTTCCCTTAAAAATATGATGCACCGGTCCGACCAATCGTTTTTCTACCAGGTCATATTCTTGCATTACAATACCTCCAAAAAATAATCCCTTTCGATGATCCACTAGCATACTCAGAAACCATTTTCGGCCATCATCATCGTGAAACATGGATCCGTCAAAACCATAGGAACCTAAGAAAACCGGATCATTCCATGGACCGGTAATATCCTTGGACGTTGTCAAGTAGTTCGGAGTATCTTTCCAAACTCCATCAAAGCTTTTGATAATGCTATACACCAAATGAAAGCGTTCTCCATCATGTGTCAGACAAGGCGCCCATACGCCACAAGAGTCTGGCACCCCTTTCATATCTAATAATGTGGTGGAGTCTAAAGGATGTCCAATCAGTTCCCAATCGCTGAGATTGTTAGAATGATGGATTTGTACACCCGGGAACCATTCAAAAGTAGAAGTGGCAATATAGTAATCGTTCCCTACCCTTACGATTGAGGGATCCGGATTAAAACCCCGCAAAATTGGATTTTGTAATGCGTTCATAGCATCAGCATTCTAGATATACTGATTAATCATATTTTCAAATAATTCCTGTCGTCCGCTTTTCAGTTCCAGTTCACCATTAGTCAAGGCAATATCAAACAATTGCTCCAGATCCAATTCACCATCTTCAAATGCCTTTCCATGACCGGTCTCAAAGGAAGCATATCGCATCTTAAGCAATGCCAGATAATTGGATTCTTCAAGAATCCTGTCAGCCACCAACAATGCCCTGGCAAATGCATCCATCCCCCCGATGTGTGCATAGACCAGATCTATGAGATCCGTAGAATTTCTGCGTGTCTTCGCATCAAAATTGACACCTCCCCCTTGCAACCCACCAGCCTGCAGGATGATCATCAATGCTTGGGTCAGCTCAAACAAATCCACCGGAAACTGATCGGTATCCCAACCATTCTGATAATCGCCACGATTGGCATCTATACTGCCCAACAATCCATGATCTGCAGCTACCTGGAGTTCATGCTCAAACGAATGACTCGCAAGTGTTGCATGATTGACTTCGATATTCAGGCTGAAGTCATCATCCAGATCGAACTCCTTGAGAAATCCAATGACTGTAGCCGCATCATAATCATACTGGTGTTTGGAGGGTTCGCATGGCTTGGGTTCTATCAAAAACTTCCCTTTGAACCCATACTTGCGGGCATAATCCCGAGCCTTGTGTAGAAACATGGCCATATGCTCCAGTTCTTCTTTCATATTGGTATTGAGCAAGGACATATATCCTTCTCGACCACCCCAAAAGACATAATTCTCGCCACCTAATTTGATCGTCGCATCGAGGGCATTCTTCACCTGGGCAGCCGCATGTGCGACCACTTTAAAATCAGGATTGGTAGCCGCACCATTCATATACCGCGGGTGGCTGAATAGATTGGCCGTGCCCCAGAGCACCTTTATGCCCGAAGCTTCCTGTCGCTCCTGGGCATAGTCTGTTATATCCTCCAATCTTTTAGTGAATTCCATCAGGTTCGCTCCTTCATCCACCAGGTCGACATCATGAAAACAATAATATTCTGCTCCGATCTTCGTCATAAATTCAAAAGCGGCATCCATCTTGGCGCGTGCCCGTGTCATTGGATCAGAAGAGGTATTCCATGGGTATATTTTAGTAGGAGCACCAAATGGATCGGATCCATCACCACAGAATGAATGCCAGTAGGCAATTGCAAACTTGAAGTGATCCGCCATTTTCTTTCCACGGACGATTCGATTCTTGTCGTACCATTTGAATGCTAATGGGTTGGTAGATGTTTTACCTTCAAATTCTATCTTACCCACATCTTTGAAATATTCCTGATCACCGATGATAACTGACATAGTTGGTTATTCTTAATCTGTTTTGGTTAATAAATGCTCCAGATCTTGTTTCCACAAATTGTATGCATGTGTATAAATATCTGCAGAAGATTTTGGATAATAGGTCATGACTATGGCCAATTGGTCATCCGAGTCACGGGCGCCAATAGCCTTTCGAGATGCCCTTGCAGCGCCTACAGCCCCGGTGGTATTTACGATTTCTAGTTCGCATCCGGACAGATCGGCTATGATTGACGAAAATGAAGCAGACTGAAACAGATTGTCATTACCAACCCGGATTTTGGATACTTGCAGCCCGATCTCTTGCATGATTTCCAATCCATAGACAAAGGCAAAGGCCACTCCTTCCAATCCAGCTCTGATCATATGTGCCCTAGTGTGTATGTTGAATTGAAGATTATTTACCTGGGCTCGGGGATTTTCATTTTGAAGCATGCGTTCCGCGCCATTTCCAAATGGGATGATTCGCAATCCCTGTGAACCCGGAGGTATACTCTGAATCAGATCTTCCAGTACATCAAAACTTGCTCCTTCCTTTGCAATATGTTGTCTTAACCAACTGTACAGTATACCAGCGCCATTGATGCAAAGCAAGACACCTATCCTTGGTTGATCTTTGGTATGATTGACATGGGCAAAACAGTTGACTCTTCCAAGACGATCATAGACAGGTCTTTCGACAACACCATATACGACACCAGAGGTTCCACCTGTGGCAGCAACTTCTCCCGGATCCATTACCCCAAGGGACATTGCATTATTCGGTTGATCGCCAGCTCTATATGTTACGAGTGTACCTTCTGTAAGACCTGTTGCATTCGCGGATTTGGCCGAAACCTTGCCCTGGATTGAAAACGAAGGAATGACATTCGGAATATGATCATCACTAAAACCAAAGTAGTCCATCAGTTCTTTGGAAATAGCATTGTGTTGAAAATCCCAGAATATGCCTTCAGACATTCCGGAAATGGTAGTGTTCAACTTACCTGTCAATTGCAAATTGATATAGTCTCCAGGCAGAAGAATTTTGTGAATCCTTTTGTAGATATCCGGTTCATGATCTTTGACCCATTTGAGTTTGGCGGCTGTGAAATTCCCTGGAGGATTGAGCAAATGTGACAGACAATGCTGCTCACCAATCTCTTTGAATGCCTGGTTCCCAATGTCAACAGCTCTGCTATCACACCAGATAATTGATGGTCGCAAGACCTGGTATTCCTTATCTATTAGAACCAACCCATGCATCTGATAAGCTATGCCTATGGATTCAATATCCTTTGATTTGATATCGGTTTCAGAAAGTAGTCTTTGGGTAACTTTACATATAGCATCCCACCACATTGCCGGATCCTGTTCTGCCCAACCCGTTTGATGTGCAATAATTTCAAATTCTTGATCGGGATATTTTGCGGTAGCAACTACAGAACCACCAGTACTTCGGATGATCGAAGCCTTTACAGATGAACTTCCTATGTCATAACCAATCGCATACATATAGGAAACCAAATATAAGTCTCAGCGTCTTCTTTCAAGACTACAACCCAAACCAATAATTTGCTTTGACCACAAATGTCCTGTCCAAAGAAGTCAGATCACCTTCTGCGAAGTAATTATCTGTATAGACCAGGAAGACATCAGACATCGGGGCAAAACGCCATTGCAATCTCGAATTGATGTTAACCCGATCCCGTTGGGTGTTGTATTGAAAAAAAGTCGTCCAAAAGAGGCTCTTCGAAAAATTGATCTCCGCGCGGGCTGTCGCCAATGTCAGATCCGCGTTTCCATAAGGATCTGGTAACCGAATGATATTTTGTTCAAATCCAACCGAAAAGCTGCCCCAGGGCTGTCTTCTGAGATTGAGGTCAACGATATAAGAGAACTTGTTGCCATTGTAAAACTCTCCATATACGGCCCAAAATTGGGCATTGAATAGTTTACGCTGATCGGTGAGATACTGCGCATTGATTTCCCATACATCGTATTCGCCCACCGGCAAAGGTTCGTTTATTAAAGCAAATGGGTAGATCAGATCTATGAACTGATGATTCAGTCTGAACCTCAATGAGCTGGTGTTCTTGTATGATATGAAATGTCTGAATCGCGTATACCAATCATTGAGCCCGGTACCCTCGTTGATGATGATGAAATTTTCTATTCCAGACCAATGAAAGTTGACATTTTTGGAATTTTTGGGATAGATATAGTAGTTCAGCATATTGCCGATCTGTGTATATCCGATGCGTACGATTTGATTATTGATGGGGTCAAAATTGATGATCCGGTTGTTGAAACCCATGTCCGCAAAATAATTCGTCCCTACATTTTGTACAAAAAGGAAAGTCCTGAATCGTTCGCTACTGTAATCAAACCTTCCATAGATATGTCTGTTCTTGGCAGATATGTTCTCCTTGGCAGATTGTATATAGCCCAACTGTCCGCCCCATGTGCCATCGGGGGTACTGAGGTTAAGTTCACCTCCATAATTTCTGCCATAATCACCATCTACGACGTCTCCATCCTGGAATGCTTGCCGGTTTAAAAACAAACCTTTGATACTGGATCGCTGGCCAATGTTTTGTTGGAAAGTAGCTGCTGTAAAATTTTGTTTCGGTGCAAAATCAGATTGATCAGTTTGCATATTCAACACTCCAATGCGGAGTCTATCATTGAGGTTTCCTGTCAATCGAGCCCCATATTCGATAGGTACAGTCTGTCCCGATG
>JAHHJQ010000223.1 GCA_018680005.1 Bacteroidia bacterium
CGCATTTTCTTTCCATTGATCTCGAATGTACGTTTGCTTCCCTGATAGGCTTCCAGGTACTTATGATGGGCAGAAACTACGGCTTCGCGGCAAAGGACAATCCGGTATAGGTGGAGGGCCAGCTGGAGATCTTTTTATTATACTAGAAGTACAGGCTGATCCGAGATTTAACAGAGTCGGTGACAATCTCACCATCAACCAAAATATTGATCTTTATACTGCAGTTCTTGGTGGGAAGATGGATATTCCAACACTGACAGGAAAGGTCAAAGTGACAATCCCCAAAGCAACTCAAAATGGAAAAGTACTCCGGTTGAAAGGAAAAGGAATGCCTAAATATGGAAAGCCTGGACAATTTGGAGAATTGCTGGTTAAAATAAATATCAAAACCCCTTCCGGGTTGTCCGGAGAAGAAGAGCGTCTGTTTAGACGCCTACAATCGCTTAGACAAGGCAAAAGGGCGTCAGTGAATAATTAAAAGGAAAAATCATGAAAGGAAGTTTTTCAAAATTGATCAATGGTGAAAAGCCTGTATTGATAGATTTCCATGCCACGTGGTGTGGACCATGTAAAATGCAAGAACCGGTGATCAAAGAGGTAGCTAAGGCAATGAAAGATAAGGTCCGCGTCGTCAAAATCGATGTCGATAAAAATCAAAATATTGCCCAGCGCTATCAGGTGCGTGGTGTACCAACTTTAGCTATCTTTAAAGAAGGTGAAATTGTCTGGCGTCAGTCCGGCGTGCAGACCAAACAATCCCTGATCAACATCATAAACCAAAATCTCTGATCCAAATGCACGAATTACTTATTTATCGCAAGAAATACGATCCGATAGAATCCATAGAGGATTTTGTCGACATGTACTATGCCAGTGAAATGCAATATTTGGCCAGTGACCTGTTGGATAATGGCTTGTCTCCCATTCATATCCGGGAAGCTGTTCGGAGCGCTATGACCGCTTGCAGAAATGCAGGCAAAGAAGTACGGAGACACTTCAGCCCGGTCTATACAGAACAACGAGGCACTGTTATCAATGACTGCAAATTATCCAAAACCGGATATGGGCTTGTGCTCATGAATGCAGATCCTGAAGTACCTTTTGTAGCCAATTGGCAACTTCAAGTTGTCAAAAGTTTTCTGGATTGATCTCTAGCGGAAAATAAACCCTTTCTTCCAGGGATCTTCAGGGTCAAAGCAAAGAGTCGATTTGCCAGTGAAATGAGCAGATCCGGATACTTTTGGTATTATGGCTTCATATCCTGGATAATCTACTTGCTCCATCACCTCGACGGTCATTGTACTACCCAGAATACTTTCGATCGTGATAGGTTGTCCAGGATCCAATTCTCCCTTAGCATGATGTAATGCTGCTCGCGCACTGACGCCTGATCCTGTTGCAGATCTGTCCACTTCTCCTTCAGCGAATATGCAGACATTGCGACTATGATGTTTCGGGTCATGCGCATGCCCGATAAATATGGTTCCATACAAAAAGCTCAAATCCGGTTCGATTGGATGGTTGATCTCATATTGATCCTGGACCACCCTTTTGATCCGGCGTCCAAGATCGATCAATGTGTAATAATCATCCGAGTTAAGTGATAGGTTCAATTGATCTGCATCCACAATGGCATAATAGGCGCCTCCAAAGGCAATATCAAAAACAACTTCGCCTATCCCCTCCAGTTCAATCTTTCCGTGCCTAAGATGTAGATAAGATGGTACATTCAAAAAAGAAGCCTTTACTACCTGATCCTCCGACATAACCGCTGTTGCACGAATTTTGCCGGCCGGTACATTCATCGTTAAATCCAATCCATCACTGGCATCCAGTATTCCTGTTTCAAAAGCAAACTTGGTTATAGCAATCACAGCATGACCACACATTGTGGAGTATCCTTCATTATGGATAAAGAATACATCCAGATCGGCATCCGAAGTAGAGGCTTCGGATATTATTGCACCATACATATCAGCATGCCCACGGGGTTCGAACATCAAACCTGTCCGCAGGTGATCATAGAATTCTCGAAAATATCGGCGCTTTTCAAGCACCGAGTTACCCTTGATTTCTGGTAGTCCTGATATCGGTATTCGAAGGGGTTCTCCGCCAGTGTGCATGTCTATGCATTCTATCTTTGTCCAGTGTTCTGGTATTTGCCAGTTGATTTTCTTGAGCATAGCTTATCCATTATTATCTGCTGGAAGATTTCTCATATAAAGCTGAAGCCAGGGCCAAGTCAAAAGCAGCCATCCCAACCGATTTGAACACAACGTTGACCTTGGTATCCAACTCAAATTTGCCGGAAAGGAGATCGCCTAAAGTAAAGATCTTGTCATGTGGGATCCAGCCGTTGTCAATCGTATTGATCACATCACCTACTTCATTTCTTGCAGCATCTGCATCCAGCATCAGATAATCCGCTTGCTGATAAACCAAGTCCGGTAGTTCCTGCATGTCTTTCTTGAAAGATCCGACGCTAATAAATTTTTTACCGCTAACCAACGAATTCCTATTCTCAAATACAGGTGCTACCGAATTGGTGCAAGCATATACCACATCTGAAGCCTGAACCACATCCTCCGGACTTTTACATATTGTAATATCCAAATCGGGACATTTGGATAAAACATCATCGAGATAGTGTGCATACTTGTTTCCGGATCTGGAATAGCAATAGACATTTTTGAAGTCTCTGACTGCAGTCGCATAAATGGTCTGCCAGATACCCTGGAAACCACAACCGATGATCCCAATAGCGTCTATTTCTTTTGGTGCAATGATATCCATGCCGATAGCCCCGACGGCAGCGGTTCTTAATGCAGTGATCATCGGTGCATCCATAAGTGCTAAAGGTGTCCCGGTTGTTGCATCGTTCAAAATGACGGTTCCATTGATGATCGGCAGACCTCTTTGTTTATTGTCAGGGATGACAGAGACCAGCTTTGTACAGTTATACTTTTTTCCAAAAGCAGGCATCAAAAGATGGGTATCATTATCTTGATCAATATGCATTCGTTGGGGAATGAAGTAGTCCCCTTTTGATTCCGAGATCAACCCGGCACGAACTGCTAGGATCACTTCAGAGGGAGATATACATTCTTGAATTTGAGAGGCAGAAAGGTGAATCATATCCGGGAGTTAGGCTAGATCATTTCTCTGAAAGCTACAAAAAACAAATTCCTGTGTACTGCCTACAGGTGTAATATGCTCAACAGTAGTGCACGTAATCCTATTGAAATTCGATTTGAACACTTCGACCATAGACTTACTGGAATATTGTTGAATCTCTAGTCC
>JAHHJQ010000042.1 GCA_018680005.1 Bacteroidia bacterium
GTTTCATATTCTGACAATAGCGGACAATCCTGGGAAATCATAGGTGATAACATAGATGCCCATGCCCGGTCTTTTGCATGGAATGTTCCAAATGCCATGACGGAAGAGGGAATAGTCAAAGTGGAAAAAATTGGTGGACCAGTTCTATCCGCTCAAAGTAAGTCTTTCAGCATCAAACAAAACCTTACAGGCTTTGAAGTAAATCCAATTTGTGAAGGCATGGTGCAATTTCTATGGGGCTATGGTGACGGTGAAATATATCCGACCTCTGCTATTCAACTTCAGGGCGAAGAAACAATTACATTGGAAGTAGCCAACAATAACTTCTATACACATCTTAAGCCTTTGGCAGAAGGGGAAAAACATTGGTTTGCAGTTGCACATCCTCAAGGAGAAAAAGGAGCAGGAAGGACAATTGCGAAGTCAGTGATTCCAACCTATAATGCGATTTGTCCATGGACAGATGATGTCAAATTAACCGCTGAACCAACAACATATACCGGTAGATTTGCAACCTCATCATCAAAATTCACAATTCAGTTACCTGTGATTGTAAAAAATATCGGATCTCAAGATCAGGAAGATCTGGAAATAAATTATCAACTAGAAGGGACCCATGTCGACAAGATTCCAGGAGTTCTTGCCTCCGGAGATCAATATACGTTCAACCTGATCAAAACCGTCAGGGATATGCAACCGGGGATCTATCCTGTTGATTTATATACGAATATACCAGGAGATCCTACAGCTAACCACTATCTGGATGATATTGTCGAAGTAGAAATCATTCCCAATGCGCCTGTTGAATTACCTTTTGAACTTGAAATTCCGACTGCTGTACATTATTCCTATGATCAAAGTGAGATGGGACTTGAACAGTTGCAAAGAATGGACTTTCAGCAGAATGGTGAAGGAAGGCTGGATGTGTCCTCCTGGAATGGTGAAGGAGCAGTGATAGTTCATTCTCAGAACCACGGAGAATTCAATGAAGCCCTCATTACTCTAAACATGAAGAACTATGCAATCGATAACCAGGTAAATTTGAATTTGAGATACGCAGCGGAGGGATCAGGCAATGCTTCGTTCTATATCAGAGGATCAGATCAGGATGATTGGGTGCTAATCTCAGAATTAACAAATACCCAGGAATGGGTGGAAATCGAAAACATTGCTATTAATGATCTGCTTGCTCAGGCCAATCACGAATTCTCTGCAAGCACTCAATTAAAAATCGTTCAAAATGGCATCGGGGCAATTGGAATTTCGGATATCATCATTGATGGTGATATTGTAGTCAACTTACCAGATTATCAGAACCATTTGTTGAGTGTTGTTGCTGACCAAAATTATTACTTGACCTGGACCAACAATTATGAAAACTATGGATATTCTTATGAAATCCAGTACGCACAAGATTCTCTGGCATTGACCAGAGATCAATATGATGTATATCAAATTATCACTGGCCAAGGAGAAACTTTAACTGGCAGAACATATGATGTCGAATTAGAAGGATTAGCGACAAATCAGCGCTATTTTTTCCGTATAAAGACCATTGATGAAAGTGGTGCCGAATATTTTTCTAATATTTCATCACTCCTCTTGATTGACAATTCAATCGAAAAAGGTCTGGCTATGCAATTAAAAAACCTTGTTGAAGGAGATTTAAATGTCAATTTCTCTGTTCCATCCAGAAGCAGAATTCAAATTAACCTCATCTCCAGTAACGGTGCTCGTGTGTACAGCGAGTCTATTACACTGGATGAAGGAATCCACTCACATGCGATCAATAGTGGCATCATGGCGCAAAAAGGCTTGTATCTATTAGAAGTACAAAGCCATCAGGAGACTCTGCAACAAAAGATAGTTAAGCACTAGATCAACATTCCAAAAAGTAGCTATTGCAAAAAGAGTATGAGATAGGCATGGTGTCGATGGCCCCATGTCTTTTATCGTAGAATGACATATATGTCGTCTAATTAAAATAATTTCTAGAGACATATGTAGATCATTTTATATGTGTGATGTGTTAAAATTTCAAAGGAGACGAGCGGATTTTCGACCCCTAAAGGTGCGATAAAATTAATTTATGGGTCAAAAAAATTCACAATATAATACGATAAACAATTGATAATCAATGGATTTGATATAAAATATACAAAAAATATTTGTAACAATACATGATTTTTGTTGTTGGGAACTGGAAATGATTGTTCGATAATTGTAATGTGATTATTGACTTTAGACGGGGATGGCAAAAAATCTGGTGAAAAGCACCGGAAAATTAATTAAGGATATGTTCATGGGATTTTAATTTTTGAATAGTGAGTCATGACTTAGGTCATGACTCGCTTATTCACCTTTCGAATCTCAGTCCAATATAAAATATATCAAAGTCGCTGTTCGTTAGAGGATGCTAAATGACGCTCCAAGAGCAGCGCAACACAGTTACGGATATGTTCATGGGATTATAATTTGTTGTAGTGAGCCGCATCTAAACGATGCGGTTTACTATTTTTATCGGATGAGCATAAGCGTTCCGTTGCCCGTAACTTCTTCTCCTCTCTTATTGACCAATCTTACCACATAGATAAACATTCCAGTAGTCACAGGTTCTCCGTTCAGTGTGCCATCCCATTGTACTTCATCCAATGAAGAAGACTCAAAGACAAGATTTCCCCATCTATCGAATATGAGTAATTCTCGAAGCGATTCGATACTGTCATCTACAAAAAACTCAAACAGATCATTTTTGGAATCATTGTTTGGAGTAAATGCATTCGGGGCGAAGAATGGTAACTTTTCAACTTTTTGAACCTCGACTTCCACTGTCCTCATATAATGGCATCCATATGATGTCGTTACTTCAACATCAAATGATCTTGATTCGTCAGCAAGAAATGTTGGCCAGGTACAGTCCGTACAATCGAGGACATCTTGTCCAGACCAAAGAATTTCATCTATATCCAAAGGGTCTATACCGAGATCTAGTGCAACGGGATGGCCTACTTCAGCGCTAAATTTGGTTCTGAATTGGTCCGAAATATCGTTTTGCGCGATTTCAAACCTTTTGACTTCAGTACATGATTCGTTGACTGAGGCGATGACCTCATAATTTCCAGGTGCTAATTCGGCTTCGCTGTAATCGACATCAAGTCTCTGACCATCGTCACTTTTCCAAAGCAAGGTCAGGCTTCCATGAAAGCTGGCATTTGGATAGAGCTGAACTAGAGATTTTTCATCGGAATCACAAGCAGATCCCCTGACTACCAGACTGTCGATGATTTTTGGGTTTGAATCCGAAAGCGTTGTCATTATTTGGTCTCTGCAGCCGTTCGCGTCTACTACTTCTATTTTGTGCTGTCCTTTGGCCATATCACTTATGGTTGAATTGTATTGATTGCCATTCCATTGATAGACATATGGTGCTTTTCCCCCGTCAGTTTGTAGTTCTATTATTCCATTCGATAAACCGCAAGATGTATGTTGTTTTGAGCTTACGGATAGCTTAGGTTGTTCTACATTTATGGAAATTATCTGCGTATTGAGGGACACATTTCCTTTGCAGGGATCCTGATACTTGATCTCTGCTCTTACTTCATGATTGTTATTCAGTGTTGGCATTTGATGTGTCGTCGTTGGATTGCTCACGGCCAGGTCATTGACGTACCACTCAATTGAATATTCTTCGTCATCATAGAGCCCTTCGATCGCCAGTGAAGCTGCCTCACCCATACAATAACCAGTCTTGTTCCCAGTAAGAAAGATATTTGGTACGGGTCGTCCTATTAGTTGAATGACACGCTCGTTGGAGGCTGACATTTCTTGTAAAGTACAACCATCATTGTAGATCATCCGTAGCCTCAAGGTGTCATTTGTGGTTGGTTGATCCAGAATCAAAGTGTCGGTGTCTTGAGGCAGATCAAGATCTTGGCCATTGATGCTCCATACAAATTGAACTTCCATAGATTGGTCCATTTCTGACGCCATTGCCGAAAACACCGCAGATTGATCATAGCATATTTCATCACTGCCTCCGATACTCAATTCTGACATTGATAGAGGATACATCCATTCTACTTCAAGTATGTTAGATGTGATAATAGTTGCTGAGCATTCGTTGTCTATAGTGAGTCTTGCTTCCATCAGGTCGCCTGCTTGTATATCATGAATTTCAAATGATTTCATATTGTCAAAATCACCTATATGATTTCCGTTCTTATACCATTTCAGTGAATAAGCTAAGGCGGTTTGATCAATATTCACATTCATGTCATATCCACTATCAGGACAGACGGATTGTTGCAGACCACTTATTTGAATTTCAGGGATTGTCAAATTAGGAATTCCTTCAACAAGCGCATGCAACATTCTTTGCAATAGAACCATACGTTCCTGTTTGCCTACTTCAGTTGCCAGCTTGATCCAATCTTGATCAGAGACGGTCATCACCCTGCCGGTGGAGCCATCTCCATTGTATAAGAATCCAAAGTACTTCTCCTCAAATTCCATAAATGGAACGACATTTAGTCCCCCACAACCATATACACCGTTCCAGAAATAGTCCAATAACATTTCTTCTTCCGTGTTCTCAAAAATGAAAGGTTTTACTTTTATTGGGTTGAGGTTGTAGGAAAGTTCTCCTTCCCATTCAAACGTTCCTCCGTTTTTGTTGACTAGATAATGAAACAACTGGTTCCCTGGGAAATGCATTTTAAATTCACTCTGAACATAGAGACTACCGCCTGCATTGAGGAATTCATTGAGATTATATCTCTGACTATTCGAAACCTCCTTAATTCCTGAAGGCAGGATGACAACATCCGCTTCCATTAGAATATGCAAGCTATCCAGGTAATCATGATGAACGATCTGGGCATTATGCCCAAGAATATTTGCTGCTTTCCTCCAATTGAGATCCATCAATTGAGCGCCTTCATCATTGTGTGTTTCGGTAATAAGAATGTTAGCAGCAAAACAAAGATTGGTCATCAACATTGTGATGAATACCAAAAGCAATTGCTTTAGTGGCATGTGGTTCATGGGTTAATCAGTAAATGGGTATTTTTTTCAATGATGTCAGGGGAGTAGAATGGCGACATCAGAATTCAAAATAGCTACACTTCACTCAAGAAATCAATCTATCTACCATAAATAGGGTAGATCACATTGTGACATGAAAAACATCATGACAGGATGCAGAACGCCCGAAATAACTTGGTCATAGCAACATATTAATGACTTTTATATCCAAAAAATACCATGGAAATAAGTATGCCTGGAAATGACAGAGGGAGCATCAATAAAAAAAGAGAACTCACAATCTTCGAAAAGAAAGGAGTTCTCTCAAATATAAAGAGTGTTAATCTTTGTTCGGAAATAGTAGCCCTTATGTTAAGCGTTGGCACCTAGGCCATTTGTTGCTACATTTTTGTAATGGATCCTTTTGCTATATATTTTTTTCCTTGTATATCTTCGAACTCTTGCACATAGATATAAATACCTTGCTGTAAATCGACGCCTGAATTGGTTCCATCCCACCCATCATCTTCAGTGTCTTTTTGGACATATACCAAATTGCCCCAGCGATCAAAAACCTTGAGTCCATTAACAGGTATGACGTGTGCTTTAGGGGATATTTTGAAGTAATCATTGTTGCCATCTCCATTAGGAGAAAAGGCATTTGGAGCGAAATAAGGCCTGGTATATTGCACCTTGGCGGCTATGCTTCCCTGAATTTCGCATCCCTCTTGTGCTTTGACATGATAATCTACGGTGATATCCTGGTGAATAGAGATTGATGGATTTGGACATTCTGTGCAACTCAGTGGTACTTTGGAGTTCCAGCGTATCTCGTCGTTGGATTGAATGTCAATAGCCGGTATTAATTGCACCGTTTGTCCTTCCTCTACGAAGATATAGTTGGTATCTACAAACGACGTTTCCTCTGCCACTTGCATTTCAAATTCCAATGCTTCCTGGCAATGACCTGGGGATTCAACGGATACATGGTAGTGCCCTTTGGGGATTTCTACTTCGGTTTGATTTGTTGCTACTAAATCGTCTGATTCGTTCCACCAATATATTTGAGTATCTGACAAAGCGGTTGGCCTCAATTGTATCCGTACATAACCCAATCCTGTATTACAATCTGCTGGTTCTGTGCTCAAAGATTGAATAAGGGGGGTGCGGTGAGATTCAATGGTG
>JAHHJQ010000068.1 GCA_018680005.1 Bacteroidia bacterium
AACCTGTGGTCTGGACCACGGCCATTGCAGTACCGGCATTAACAGGACTCTTGCGAACCAGAGCAGGAAAACACTTTTACACAGATGTCATCGTCGGATTCGTCGTGGGTGCAGCAGTCGGATATCTGATTCCGGAAATCCATTAATGGATCATGTACATCCCTGAGTGTCTCATGCAATTGGGGCAACTATCGAAATTCAATAGGCAATGGGTAGATGCCCTACCCTCCACAATCGATACGATTTGTCGCAAGTGGAACCTCGATCTCGGCCAACCATTTGAGGAGCAAGTCACCTGTTCTTTTGTAGCTCCTTGTCGCTTTGACAAACATCAAGCAGCCATTCTAAAAATCGGATTGCCCCATCCCGAAGCTTTACATGAAATTGAAGGATTGCAATTACTCAATGGAGATCCCACAGTCAAGATCCTGGCAATTGACAAAGCCTCGAACGCCATGCTTCTCGAAAAATGCATTCCTGGAACACATCTCGCTGCAGAACCTCCGGATGTACAGGACAAAGTGATCACTTCTGCTCTCAAAAAGATATGGTCAACACCATACGATACCCAAGTTTTTCGCCCGCTGAAGGCAATGGTCCAGCTCTGGAATGAGGGAACAATAGCCAACTTGAACCAGTTTCCAGACTCTGATTTGGCCAAAGAAGGTTGTCGCATAAAAGAGGAATTGGCTGAATCTAACAAAGATCATGTACTCCTGGCCACAGACTTACATGCCGGAAATGTCCTTAGTGCTCAGCGCCAACCATGGCTGATCATCGATATTAAGCCTTATTATGGAGATCGCACTTATGATCTTACTCAATATCTACTCAACAACAAAGACCGATTGGCCCAAAATCCACATGGCACATTATCGCGATTGTCAGATTTGGCGAATGTGGAATTTGAAAGACTTCAACTATGGATGTTTGCACGATTGACATCCGAAAATGAAGGACACAATCAGGATTTGGCGAGAAGAATTTTGAATGATTGATAGATTATTGATTATTGATTATTGAATTCTATTTTCTACTTGCCTGAATAGCGTTGATGAATAAAACAGCGCTTTATCGACTATGGACAATGGACAAAAACTGATAGCTACCGATCGAAAACCAATTGTTAGATTGTTGAATTGTTGAATTGTTGAATTGTTGAATTGTTGAATTGTAAGATGCTGATAAGCGAAGGCTTCGTCAGTAGATTGCTAGATTGCTAGATTGCTAATAATGAACAGGAATCCCAATCTCAGTGCAACTTTGTGCTCTTGGTTTCTCAGTGGTTAAAACTGCTTATTGTTTCTTGATAATCATTGATTATAGTTAACACTGAAGACTAACGACCGATATGCTCATTCTGATTATCAATTGTAAAATTGTGAGAAGTCTTTCTTTTATCATTTGATCTTGTACCTTGAAGCTTGATTGTTGAATTGTTGAATTGTTGAAATTCCATTTATGACTTTCCGAATGCTCCTGGTACTGGCCCTAGTTGTTTTCTTTGGCATTGTTGCCCTGTACCGTTTCCTGAATCGTAACACAGAGGGCGACTATCGCCAGGATGATGATTACTTAGATCTTGATGATAACAGAGCAACCGAGTATAGAGATGCTGATGCACCCAATGAAGATGAATTTGTTTAGCTGATGCTCAAAAAGTCGTTTGAATTGAAATTAAGAGCGCTTTCGCAAGAAGATTGCATTGCGATCAATAAAGCTTTTCAAACACAGGGGTGGAACAAACCTGTATCTCAATACGAAACATATCTGGAATTACATGAAGCTGGAAAAAGGGACATCATCATAGCTGAGATCGACCATGAATTTGCTGGTTATTTGACGATTCAATGGCAATCCGACTATCCACCATTTAAAGAAAAGGCCATCCCGGAAGTGGTTGACTTCAACGTCTTGAAGAAATTTCAAAGACGTGGAATAGGATCCGCTTTGATGGATGAAGCTGAGCAAAGAATTGCTTTAGTATCAGCATATGCGGGCATCGGCGTAGGTATGACCCAGGATTATGGTGCGGCTCAAGTGCTGTATGTGCAAAGAAATTATGTGCCGGATGGTCGCGGATTGGTCTGTAATCATCAACCTGTAACCCATGGAGATGAAGTTACAATTGACGACAGTCTTGTGCTTTATTTGATCAAGAAACTCTAAGGTTTTTCAATACAAAGTCTGAAACAGGTATATCGTCAACATCCCCCAATACGTCCCTGTCACCATACTCAGGATCGCCAAAAGAATAGCATGTGGCATCCATTCTTCATTATAGGCTTTGGTTACTGCCGGGGCTGTCGATATGCCACCTACATTGGCCATGCTGGCAATCGGCACCCAGGCCATATTCAGCTTCATGATCCAGGCCATGGACATCATGACTACATAATGCGATATCAACCATACAATCGAGAAGATCACAACCGTCACTGGCATACTGAAGTTTTCAAAATTTAACTTCAGTCCAAGGATAGCCATAATCGTAATGATCAGATATCCCCCTACTTTAATGACCAGACTATGATTCCAATTTTTGATAAAATTGCCAAGCGCGAGGCCAACTATTGATAAGACGACGACTTTCAAAAGAAATGATGCCAACAGATAATAGCTCAACCATACGATACCGATGCAGGTGACGATGGTGTATAGATTTCTTGAAAAAGAGGAAGGACCTTTTGGAATTTCGTCCGGTATAAAGTCGATGAACTCGTCTTCGATTTTAAGAAACTTGTTGATACTATCGCTCCTTTCAATTTTTTGAAACATCAAAATGGTCCAGATATTCACGAGTACATTGTCCATGACCAGGATCACCAGAAACATCTGTTCATTACAGCCGGATAATTCTTTCAGGATCAACTGACTCGTACTCCCTCCTATCCAACTACCGACGAGCGTAACCATCGCCGTCCAATATTCATGATCAATGATATCGGTCTGATATTCAGCACTGATAAATCCAAAAATAGCGAGCAGTAGAAATGGCATCAAGGCTACAGCAGCGGATCCGCTCAGAAAAACAAGGATCGGTCGTAATCCTATCGCCTTCAACTGTCTAAAAGAAAGCGCACTCATGACCATCAAAATGGCCAAAGGCATCACTACATTTTTGCTGACATTATGGAGAGATACCGAGGATAGATCCCAACTAAAAGAATGTGTAAATACTGCAGGAATGATATAGGCAAACAAAATAGCCGGAATCCATTGCAGGATTTTTTTGACAACAGACCGACCGGATCTTTCCAGAAGCACTACGCACACGATGGTGAAGATGACAAGGGCATAGCTGATGAGCTCCATTAGATTTTTCGCTGATTATGACGACAAGGATAGTACGAAAGTTCCATCCCTACTTATATCTGCCATTCTACTTATGAATAGTCAATATTAGTTAATAATCAGTACTATGAAAATGAATATCACAACTAATACAATATCTTAGATGGTGATTCATGAATTGTCAAAACCAAATACTATGAAAGAATTTTATGCCTTCCTCAGTATGATGTTGATCATCAGCATATCTTATGGACAAAGATTGCAGACACCAACACTCAGCCCATATACCAAAATCACCCAGGAAGTAGGACTGACCGAAATTGGATTGGAGTACGCGAGACCATCAGCCAAAGGAAGGACAATCTTCGGAAGCCTCGTACCCTTTGACAAGATTTGGAGAACCGGTGCGAATGCATCCAGTAAAATCACGATAACAGAGTCTGTACACATTGGAGGACAAAAATTGGAGGCCGGAACCTATGCCTTATATACCATCCCAGGAAAAGAAGAATGGACCGTCATTGTTCATGGCAACACCAAACTCAGAAGCCTTGCAGGAGATGGTTACAAACCTGAAAACGACATCTTCAGATTCCAGGTTAAGCCAGCTCGCACAACAGATTTTGTAGAAACTTTTACCATGCAATTTGCCGCACTCAAGTCCAATTCGGTGCAGTTGCAATTGATGTGGGAGCATACAATAGTCAGCATACCTGTAGAGGTGGAAGTAGATCAGAAAATCGAGAATCAACTGGCGGAAATGATGCAAACCCCAGATAAGGTGCCGCATCGAACTTACTTTGAGGCAGCCCAGTATTATCTCAATAATGGCAAAGACCTGGACAAAACACTTGGTTTCATTGATACAGCTTTAGAAAAAAGTCAGAACAACTTCCGCTATGGGCTATTGAAATCCAAGATCCTGTACAAACGAGGTGAGCATAAAGCCGCTTTGGTCGCTGTTAATGAAGCACACGAATGGGCCAAAAAAGCGCAAAACGCCAACTATATGGAGC
>JAHHJQ010000104.1 GCA_018680005.1 Bacteroidia bacterium
CTGTTGGACTATGGAATAATGAATATCCCAAGTTCAGTCAATAATGGAACCATGAATTCTGGGAATAGGCAACAAAGCATTGACGTGCCTTCAGGTAGAGATAATATGGATGCACTTGTGCTCAATGCAGATTTTGTAAAACGTTGCGCAGGCATCGTTTTGGTTGTGGTTCTATATTACTTCAATTGGGTGGTTGGATTAGCGGTATCAATTCTATTTGGAATATTTCTTTGGAGAGAAAATATGGTGCGCAGACAAATCATCCAATTATCAAATATTAATCTCAAAAGCAATAAAAGATCACAAATCAAATGGTATGATCACACCATTGGTAAACTGGAAATTGGCTTTTTTGATCAAGTCCCGGGTTCAGAGAATATCATAAATGAGAAAAATGATTTGTCTGTATTTCTTCCGGAAGAATTAAATCCGATAATTGAAAAAGCCAGTCAATCCTTAAATAGATGGAAAGAAATATTTCTAGTTGTGGGAATAATAGGGACAGGATTCTTGACCTATATAGGAATGATGGGCTTTTCAAACTGGGTTGCAGTCCTATATATTTTTGCGATGATCCATTTGTATGTGCAGCTGAGTAGGGTTGGAATTGATATGTCAACTGAGGTCAAGCCACTTTTACCGGATACCACATTTTCGCAAAGGCCTGTTTTAAGAAGAGCGGGTGACATTCAGATAACCAAATTGTCTTTTCAAAGTAGTGACAATGAAGATGATGATATACTAAATTTAAGTACCAGGTTTCGAAAGGGTTCATCTAGTGCAATTTTCTCTGAATTCTCATCTTCACCAATTACTTTATTGAAATTATTGGGTGGAGTAGTCACAGCTCCTGAAAATTCAATATTTATTAATCGCATAGACATCACTTCTATTGATATAAGGGCGTATCAGGAAAGGATTGGTTATGTCCATCAAAATGGATATATCTTTTCTGATACAATAGAGATGAATATCACAGGTCCCGATACAATAACAGATCATAAGTGGCTCCAAAACATAATCGATTCGGTAGGACTCAGACAATGGGTAGAACAACTTGAATATGGAGTCAGCACTCCGATTGGTATTGGAGGCAAAAAGCTTTCTATGGCTATTACGCAGAGAGTGTTAATAGCTCGAGCATTATATAGACATCCGGATTACCTTCTCCTGGAAAATGCTTTTTGCTATCTCGACCCCAGGAGTGTTTATCGTGTCATGAAGGAAATAAGAAGAATATTGCCTGACGTGACTATTATAGCCATATCTAATGTGCTCCCGGTATTGTCTTTTGTGGATGGAGTAAAGTTTATAAAAAACGGAAGACTGATTGAAGAGGGGAGCCATTCAGAATTAATGTATAAGAGAGGCGTGTATTATCATTCAATAAATCCACTGGAAGAAGTATTGAATTAACGGTTTTATTACACACATAATCTTCAACGAAATTGAGAAAACTGCACTATATCTGTATAGCCACGGGGTTACTGATTGGGATCTTGGCTATACTAGGATTGTTCGTTCTCAAAGTTCCGATCTATACCAAATTGTCAGGAGATATTTTACCGTTCAAACCGATATCCATATCCAGTCAAACCGGTGGGGTGGTTGAGAACATCCATGAAACTGGTAATCTAAATGATCCTGTAGTGGAGATTATAGTGGAATCTACAGAAACGATTGATCAGAATGATATATACATAACTCAAAACGATCTCAACAAAAAAAGAAAACAGTTCGAAGATGCAAGGGAAAGCTATTATCTCAACCACATTTCCCTTGACCAACTCAACAATATTCGGAAAGAACTTGCATTCATGGAATATCAATATAACCATCCAAAACCTACCAGAATTTCGAAATTTGATACAGTTACCATTATTAATAACAGTGTCCCCCAGTATACCTTTGAAACAAAACTGGCTGTAGGTGACCATGTTTTTCAGGGGCAGGAAATAGGTGTTATCAGGGATATATCGATTAAATCTGATCTTCAATTCAAAACATCTATGGGATCGGGTAAAGCTCCTTCTAATGGAGATCGGATTGCCATATCGATTGATGGTTCTTCAAGGATAGGATATATAACTAGAGTTGACCTGGAGAACCAGATCATTTATATCAATTTGGTGGATTCGACATCAGATATCAGCGGATCTTGTCAGATGACATTTCGTGATGGTGAACGAAGTTTACTGCGCTATTTACTGGATAGCTAGTTCATATTCTCATGTTATCTTCGCTGCATGAAGAAAGGAATCTTAATCATTATTGGGATTATCATGCTGTTGTTTGGGTACTATCAGTTCTGGTTTCTCCGACAGCCCACACGTACGATACCTTTCAGCCAGAGCCATTTTGTCTCCCCAGCCAATGGTAAAATCTCTGCCGTTATTCAGTTTGATTCCTCTGTGATTAGGATTCCCAAATATCAACGCACCCTGGAGGTGATGACATCAGATGTATCGTCAAAAGGTTGGATGATATCAATAGAAATGGATGTGACTAATGTGCATTATCAAAGGCTTCCGCTGACTGCTACACATATTGAAAGCAGGTATGTAGAGGGCCAATTCAAAAACGCCCTGATCCAAAACAACAACTTTGGGATACGTTTGGAGAATGAACACAACCAAATGCTATTTGAGACTGCGGATGGTATGCGTTACAAGATCATCCAAGTGGCAGGACTGGTGGCCAGAAGAATCGTAGACTATACCGAAAAAGGGAAGCAGTATCAACAAGGAGATGTGATCGGTCTGATCAAACTAGGGAGTCAGGTAAGTATTATACTGCCCCATGATGTCGAACCGAGGGTGTCGGTAGGAGAAATGGTTACCGATGGCGAGTCCATTCTGGCTCTTTTGAAGTAATAAGATACAGTATTCTCAAATTCTTCTGAATAAATATTGCCAAGGCTATTTCATTTTATTTTTGATAAGGTTACTTTTGCATTCGATTTTCAGACAGCACGTTACGATCTGGATGGTATCTAGGAAGAGTGGCAGAGCTGGTTGAATGCACCGGTCTTGAAAACCGGCGTGCGGGAAACCGTACCGGGGGTTCGAATCCCTCCTCTTCCGCAAAGGGTTGTTCTAAAAGGACAACCCTTTTTTAGTCTTGCGCATTTAACCATTTTATAACCCAATTCTTATAACGGCTAATCTATATTTACACAATGAAATTGATGAAGGTAATTGTCGCATTTGTATTATTATCTATCAATGCATTGAGTGTTACATTTGCCCAGGAAACGATAGACTGGGCTCGCTTGAGCGATGTTGCCTTTACAGATCAATTTGACACCGAACGAGGAATTAACTATCAAGAGGCGATTTTTGGTCCAGGAGTAGTGCCATTGGATGGGCAAGATGTGGTCATCATCGGTTACGTTATTCCTCTTGATGCTTATGGGATTGGATATGCATTAAGCAGAAATCCCAATGCCAGTTGCTTTTTTTGTGGTGGAGCAGGGCCTGAAACAGTTCTTGAATTAAGACTTAAACCAAGTGCCATGCGAAGATATCGAACGGATGATCGAAGATATTTCCGTGGCACCCTACAACTAAATATCAGCAATGCTGACAACTTCACGTACGTATTGCTTAACGCTGAAGCTGTTTCATATTAATGCCAAAAACACAATTAACACCTTTAATCATCACCTTTCTGTGTTGCATGCTATACACACTCGGACACATTGCAGCACAGGATAGGAAGATAGATGGGTACTGGTCTGGAGAACTTACGCAAAATGAAGGTGGCTTTGTACCCAATTATATTTTTGAAGTCTATATCCAATCCGATGGAAACGACATAAGTGGTGAAGCCATTGTATCCACTCCGGATTCTCTAAGTGCAAAAATGCTCTTCAAAGGTAAATTTCATCAAGGAGGTTTTTTGAAGTTAAAAGAATACGAGATAAAAGAAGCCACAACACTAATGGATCAGGAATGGTGTCTCAAGACACTTTCTTTATTTCTTAAGAAAAAGGATGACGAGTACTTTTTGATCGGGTTTTGGACTGGCGTTTCACGTTCTTCAGTTTGCATTCCAGGGAAAATCAAATTGAGAAGACGTGCTCAACGCGTATAAATATTTACTGACGGCTTAGTACACTTCAAATCAAGCTTTCTTCGTCTCTGTAATTATGATAAATTTGCCAGTCTTTTTAAGAGGACGTTTCCTTTGGAACCATGCATTATGAATAGACTACAAGTGTTACAATCAGCAATTGCGAAAGCAATTCAGTCAGAGTTTGATCTTGAGATCGGTTCAGAAGATTTGACAATCACACCGACCAGAAAGGAGTTTGAAGGAGACTATACACTGGTCACGTTTCCGCTTATCCCAAAGCTAAAAAGCAATCCGGCTGCAATAGGCAAAAAGCTAGGGGAACATTTAATGGCAGTCAATGATTTTGTTACAAACTACAATGTGATCAAAGGGTTCCTCAATCTGAATTTGTCCAATTTGTATTGGCATCAGGTGCTTGGAGATATTGCATTGGCAGACAAATATGGCTATCAACCGTCAAATGGACAAAAGGTACTAGTGGAGTACTCTTCACCTAACACCAACAAGCCTCTGCACATGGGGCATATCCGAAATATCTTGCTAGGATGGTCATGTTCCAAAATATTAGAAGCTTCTGGGTATGAAGTGATCAAAACTCAGATCGTCAATGATCGCGGAATCGCTATATGCAAGTCCATGTTGGCATGGCAGAAGTTTGGCGAAGGGGTAACCCCTGAAACCGCTGGTATAAAGAGTGATCATTTCGTTGGGAAATACTATGTGCTTTTTGAAACCAAATTTCAGGAGGAATATAAAGTCTGGCAAGAAAGCGCAGAAGGCCAGTCGTATTTATCTCAAAATCGGAAAGAAGGGCAATCTGACCAGGATTTCTTTAAAGCTTATAAGAATACATATTTCAATGAGAATTCGAACCTCGGTAAGAATGCTCGCGACATGCTGATCAGTTGGGAAAATGGTGATAATGATGTTCGCGCTATTTGGAAGCAGATGAACGAATGGGTATACAGTGGATTTGATCAGACATACGAAAGACTTGGAGTTAGCTTTGACAAACTATATTACGAATCTGAAACCTATCTGCTCGGTAAAGACCAGATAGCAGATGGATTGGGGAAGGGGGTCTTCTATAAAGAAAATGACGGAAGTGTTTGGATCGATATGGAAGATGCCAAATTGGATAAAAAAATTGTGCTCCGCAGTGATGGAACATCGGTCTATATGACCCAGGACATAGGCACAGCAGAATTAAGATATAAGGATTTCGGTGTAGATAAGATGATCTATGTCGTAGCCGATGAACAAAACTATCACTTCAAGTCTTTATTTGAAATCCTCAAGCGTCTTGAGGCTCCGTATGCAGCAGGTCTACATCATCTGTCATATGGAATGATTGATCTGCCTACAGGAAAGATGAAATCACGCGAGGGAACTGTCGTGGATGCTGACGATCTGATTGAAGAAGTGATCGAAGAGGCAAGAAAATCAGCCATAGAAAGTGGCATGCTTTCAGACCTGGTCAAAGAACAGCAGGAAGAGATCTTCAGAATTGTAGGCCTCGGTGCATTGAAGTTCTTTATAATCAAGGTCAATCCACAAAAGAGAATGACCTTCGACCCAAAACAATCGGTTGATATGCAAGGCCAGACCGGCCCGTATATTCAAAATGCATATGTACGTATCATGTCGATTCTAAATAAGATCGACTTTCGGGTAGAGAAGAATATTCATGGGTATGAAATATCAGGAGTAGAGAAGGATTTGGTCATGAAATTATCCGAATTCCCATCTGTAGTACTCGAAGCAGCCAGAACATTTGAGCCATCTGAAGTAGCTAACTATTGTTTTGTGTTGTCTAAAGGATTTCATCGATTCTACCATGATTTTCCAATCATCAAGGCAGAGTCAGAAGAAGCGAAAGCATTTAGAATCATGCTCATTACTTTAATCTCGAAGGTGTTAAAAGAAGGAATGTTTCTACTAGGCGTCGAAATGCCTGATAGAATGTAACTCTGTGACAATTAGACTGTTAAATTTCTATAATCAATCTAAAATATGGCCATGGGTGATGCTCTCAATTTTATAGAACATATTGTCGAAGAAGATATCCGAACCGACAAGAATGATGGAAGGGTATTGACCAGGTTTCCGCCTGAGCCAAACGGATATCTGCATATTGGACATGCGAAGTCGATATGTTTAAATTTTGGTTTGGCAGAAAAATACGGTGGACTTACCAATTTGAGATTTGATGATACCAATCCTGCTGCGGAAGAGACAGAATATGTCGAATCAATAAAGGAGGATATCCAATGGCTTGGATTTGACTGGGAAGACAGGGAATTCTACGCTTCTGACTATTTTGACCAATTGTACGAATTTGCAGAACAGTTGATTCGCGATCGCCTGGCATATGTTGATGATAGTACTTCCGAAGAAATCGCAGCACTGAAAGGCACACCGACCAAACCGGGTACGCATTCGCCTTACAGAGAAAGATCTGTCGAAGAAAATCTGAAGCTATTTCGTGAAATGCGGGATGGCATCCATGAAGAGGGTACCAAATCATTACGCGCCAAAGTCGATATGGCATCACCCAATATGTTGATGCGGGATCCTATCATCTATAGGGTCAAAAAAGTGCCACATCACAGAACGGGAGATAAATGGAATATCTATCCTATGTATGATTTTGCCCATGGACAATCCGATTCGATAGAAAAGATAACTCATTCTATATGCACTCTGGAGTTTGAGAATCACAGACCCCTTTATGACTGGTTTATTGAGAAGCTGGGAATCTTTCCATCTCGTCAGATTGAGTTTGCCAGGCTGAACCTAAGCTATACCATCATGTCCAAAAGGAGGTTGCTTATATTGGTCAACGAAGGCTATGTAACTGGATGGGATGACCCACGGATGCCGACCATTTCAGGTCTAAGAAGAAGAGGATATACACCAGAATCTATTCGTGATTTTGCCACTAGGGTGGGCATTGCTAAGAGAAACAACGTTATCGATCTGTCGCTACTTGAATTTAGTGGACGATCCCATCTAAATAAGATTGCGAATCGTGCAATGGTAGTCTTAGATCCCATTAAATTGGTCATTACAAATTATCCCGAGGGTCAAAAAGAAGAATTGCCTGCGATCAACAATCCTGAAGATGAAACTGCAGGATCAAGAATGCTGCCTTTTGGAAGAGAGCTCTTTATCGAGAGGACAGATTTTATGGAAGATGCTCCAAAGAAGTTCTACAGACTTTCACCAGGCAGAAATGTAAGGCTAAAACATGCATATATTATTCACTGTGAAGGATTTGTTGCAGATTCAAATGGATTTGTTCAGGAAGTGCATTGTACCTATTACCCGGAAACTAAAAGTGGTCAGGATAAAAGCGGGATCAAATCCAAAGGTACCCTTCATTGGGTCGCTTGTGACAAGGCTCGAGATGTGAAAGTCAGGCTTTATGATAGGCTTTTTAATGAAGAAAATCCACTTGCGCATGAGGGAAAGGATTTTATTGAATTCCTGAATCCGGAATCTCTGAAAGTCATTGAGCATGCTAAGATGGAACCAAATATCCCTACAGAGGAAGTAGGAGCCAAGTATCAGTTCCTGAGAACCGGGTATTTCACAATTGACAAGGATAGCGCTTCTGAAACGTTGGTATTCAACAGGACCGTCACTTTGAAAGATTCATGGAAGAAAATTCAGAACAAGTGAATTAAGTAAACGTATCGATAATTTGAAAACTTCATAAGAGTTGGCATATTTGCCTGCGAAAGCAACAACCTAGAGATACGTAAATGTCCGTAAATCAGTGAAGAAAGGTAAGATCCTACTTGAAAAACAAAGATTTCAACTTACCATTGAGCGGTTATGTTATTCGCTAATTGAAAATTACGGAAATTTTGAGAACGCCTGCATCATCGGCATACAACCCAGAGGAACATTACTTGCAGAAAGAATAAAGGCAAGAATTGATGAAATCCTGGAAGACCATTCTGTGATGTTTGCAAAATTGGATATTACCTTTTATCGCGATGATTTCAGGATGCGGGATAAGCCTTTATATGCCAGTACCACGGATATGAGTTTTCTCGTAGAAAACAAAAAAATCGTGCTCATAGATGATGTATTGTATACAGGCAGAACTGTCCAGGCTGCGCTTACTGCGCTTCAACATTACGGGAGGCCATCCCAAGTTGAATTGCTTGCTATGATTGACCGGCGGTTTAACAGGCATTTGCCCATCCGCTGTAACTATTCTGGTTTAGTTGTAGACGCCCTGGATCAGGCATATGTGAAAGTAAAGTGGCAGGAAAACGATGATGAAGATCTCATCACGTTATTTTCAAAGAAAAAGAAAGACTAAATCCGGATACCTTGAGTTATGGCAAAAACACAACTCAGTACTAAACATATCCTGGGCATAAAATACATCACACCCCGGGACATCGAACTCATTTTTGATACTGCTGACAACTTTAAGGAAGTCATCAACCGGCCCATCAGGAAAGTACCCTCATTG
>JAHHJQ010000157.1 GCA_018680005.1 Bacteroidia bacterium
ATCCCAGCCCCGGGCAATGTTGGCTGTGGAAAGGGATCCATATAGCCTGGCACCTGTCCTTCTGGCCACCTCCGGTGCATCCATAGCATGGTCGAAATGGGAATGTACCGTAAATAGGGCATCCAAACCATCCGATTCCAGCTTTTGCATTGCATAGTCAATATCATCCAGATCGGGTTGCATAGTAGGTTGTGTCTGGCTTTGATAGAGTTCCCAAACGGATGATCGGGTAAAGTATCCATCGATAAGGATCTTACTATTTTGATCACTGATCAACATTGTACTTACACCAGCAAATTGCACGGTTACTCCATCTGAAGGAATGTTTTGGGCAGGGGTGACATACAGGTGATCATAATCTGACAGGTCGAGAAAAGTAGTCGTTGTATATCGGTAAAGCATCCCAACGATCACAACAAGACTAGCTAGTATTAGAAGGGTATTTCTGATGATTTTCATGTGCAATTGAAGTGCTATCTCAGGAATAAATAGGGCAAAATCAATTCTGAATGTAATCTTTGTCACCTTAATACAGGTGAAAATTCTTTAGTTTAGTGGTTTATTTATCGCAAAATTCTTTGCTATCAAAGGTTTGAAATACATATTCATCCTTCTTGCAGGAGTAATTATATTACTTCATAGCATCACACCGCATATTCATGAGGGTGATTCCATCTTTGATACAGAACAGAATATAGCCGAATCGGAAGGAATGATGGATTGGCTCAAAGATCTCTTCAAATATGATTTGGGTGAAGGACATCTCGAGTGCTTTAATCTTAGCGATAACTCAAGTCTTCAGCTGGATCACCTATCGGATTGGAATTTAGGATTGGATATACTTCCTTCTAAAGCGATTGAATCTGTCCCTGGAGATTTACTGAATTACAGATCCTGTATAACCCAAACCAGAGAAGGTCCATTAATACATTTTCCTTTCCCTCAAGACCGGCTCAGAGGTCCCCCACATTACTTCGTTTAGCTTGTAAATCGGATATTGATCCTGATATTTTGACTGTCTCATTACCATTGGGACACATGGATTTTTTCATAAGTTTTATACGAAGTGAATTATGTTTGAAAAACTGATTCGATTATCACTGGAGAATAAATTATTTGTTCTTCTGGGTGCACTGATTCTGGCCATTATGGGTGTTTTTTCCGCGACAAGAATTCCCTTGGATGCCGTACCCGATATCACCAATAATCAAGTACAGATCGTAAGTACATCACCTACTCTTGCTCCACAGGAAGTGGAACAATTGATCACCTATCCATTGGAATCGGCTATGACCAACATCCCCGATGTGGTAGAAGTACGATCTATCAGCCGATATGGTTTGTCCGTGATTACGATTGTTTTTGAAGATGATGTCCCTGTTATGCTGGCCCGCCAGTTTGTACAGGAACAGCTCAATGTAGCTAAGGCAGCACTTCCCGAAGGATTGACGGAACCGGAGCTCATGCCCATCACCACAGGTCTTGGTGAGATCTATCAATATGTCCTAACTGTGGATCCTGAGCATGCACATCTGTATGACCAGACTGAACTGAGAACCATCCAGGACTGGATCATCAAACGACAGCTCAACGGTACCCAGGGCATCATCGAAGTCAGCAGTTTTGGTGGATATCTTAAACAGTATGAAGTTGCTTTGGATCCCAATCAATTGAAAACCAATGGGATGAGTGTTTCCGATGTCATCCATGCGCTTCGTGTCAACAATCAGAACAGTGGGGGCAGCTATATTGAACGTGGCCCCTATTCTTATTATATCCGTACCCAGGGCAGGACCGAAACAAAGCAAGAAATTGAAAATATCCTGGTACAAAATCGAGCAGGCATCCCCATTCGTGTTGCGGATATCGCCAATGTAAGGATCGGCAGTGCAAAGCGTTATGGCGCAATGACGATGGATGGAAAAGGTGAGGTCGTAGGTGGAATCACTTTGATGTTAAAAGGTGCCAACTCTTCGGAGGCTTTAAAAAATGTAAAGGATCGCATTGACATCATTGAAAAATCTCTGCCAGAAGGTGTTCATATTTATCCGTACCTGGATCGATCGAAACTCATTGACAATACGATTCATACTGTACAGACTAACCTGATTGAAGGGGGCCTCATCGTGATCTTCGTATTGCTTTTGTTATTGGGTAATCTCAGGGCTGGTCTTATCGTGGCTTCTGTCATCCCACTTTCAATGCTTTTTGCATTGTCCATGATGCGATATTTTGGTATTTCTGCCAATTTGATGTCACTGGGTGCCATAGATTTTGGTATTGTCATCGACGGAGCCGTGATCATAGTCGAAAGTCTCCTTCATGTGCTCACCTTGGGATATATAGGGAGGCGGTTGACACAATCCGAAATGGATGATGTAGTTCAGGAATCTGCTTCCAAGATATATCGGTCAGCGGCATTTGGAGTACTGATTATTCTGGTCGTTTTTATACCGATCCTAACCCTGGAAGGAATTGAGGGAAAAACGTTCAAACCTATGGCACAGACGGTTGGTTTTGCCATTTTCGGATCGATGATTTTATCATTGACATATGTTCCTGTTATGGCTTCTCTGTTTCTCAATAAGCATATTAAGGATCGCCGTACCTGGGCGGATAAATTTATGGACTGGCTAAAAAAATTATACCGACCGGTTGTTCAACTCTCTTTAAAGCTTCCTTATACGATGGTGGTGCTTAGCATCCTGGTCTTTTCTTATTGTATATTTTTATTCAACAGGCTTGGTGCCGAATTCGTACCGACATTGGACGAAGGCGATCTGGCCATGCAACAAGCCATAAAACCCGGGAGTGCACTCACTGAAAGTATCCGTACCTCTACGATGGCAGAAGACATATTGCTAAAGCATTTTCCAGAAGTCGAACATGTGGTCTCCAAAATTGGAACCGCTGAGGTACCAACTGACCCTATGGCCATTGAAGATGCGGATATCATGATTATCCTCAAAGACAAAGATGAATGGACGTCGGCTTCCACTCGTGAGGATCTGATCTCACTGATGAAAGAAAAATTAGAACCGATCACCTGGGCATCTTTTGAGTTTACACAGCCGATACAACTTCGGTTTAATGAATTGATGACCGGCGCCAAATCAGATATTGCTATTAAGGTCTTTGGTGAGGATGTCGGAGTACTCAAGAGCAAGGCTGATGAAATCGCCGGTTATATTGCGGGAATCGAAGGGGTCGGGGACGTCAAGGTGGATCAGACCGATGGATTGCAACAGCTTTCGGTAGAGTATGATCGTCGTAAGTTAGCCCAGCATGGGGTCAATGTCGAAGAAGTCAATGAGATAGTGCGCGCTGCTTATGCAGGTGAGCAGGTGGGTGATATCTATGAAGAAGAACGCAGATTTGATCTGGTTGTCCGAATCGCACCGGAATTCAGACAAGTACTCGATCTGGACCAGATGTCTGTGACCAATTATCTGGGCCAACAAATTCCTATTAGCGAGGTGGCTACGGTTGAGAATGTGGAAGGTCCAATGTTGATATCGAGGGAACAGGCCAGAAGATTTATCAATATCGGTGTGAATGTGCGTAATAGAGATGTGTCCAGTCTTGTATTTGCGATAAGGACAGAGCTAGAGTCAAAACTGGAGCTGCCACCAGGATATGAGATCCAGTATGGCGGACAATTTGAAAACCTCGAAAATGCCCGTAATAGATTGATGGTTGCCGTTCCGATAGCACTGGCGCTGATCATACTGCTCCTGTATATGGCGTTTAATTCCTTAATAGATACATTGATCATTTTTATGGCGGTCCCACTTTCTGCTGTTGGAGGTATATTGGCACTCTGGATGAGAGACATGCCTTTCAGTATATCGTCTGGAATAGGGTTTATTGCATTATTTGGAGTTTCAGTTTTGAATGGTATTGTTCTTTTGAGTGCAATCCGTCAATTGAAATCTTCTGATTTTGAGAATCTAAAGTCATTGATCAGTTCTGCATGTCTATCCCGTCTAAGACCTGTACTGATGACGGCTCTGGTTGCAGCCTTTGGATTTTTACCCATGGCACTATCGACTGGCAGCGGTGCTGAAGTACAGCGACCATTGGCCACGGTGGTTATTGGTGGGTTAATAAGCTCGACACTGCTTACATTGGTATTGATGCCTACATTATACTATCTCATTTACAAAAGAAAGTGGATGAATGGAAGCCTTGTAACCTTAGTACTGCTCGTTGGATTTTCTATCCAGGCGAATGCACAAAACATAACCAATTATGACGAGCTATATGCCCTGGCGATAGATAATAATCCAATAATTCAAAATTCAGAAATATCGAAACAAATCATCTCGCTTGAAAGAAATTCAATAGGTCAGTGGTCTCCCGTGTCCATTAATTATCAGGGGGGACAAATTAATTTTTCACGCTATGATCATATCATAAGTATTCAGCAAGATGTCAGCCCAATCTTTAGAAAGAGAATATTTGGACATAAAGAAAATCTAATCAAGAGTAATGTCAATATTATCAATATTGATCAAAATTTGTGGTTGAAGAAATTCGATTATGAATTAAGCATTGGATACAATTCATTACAATACTGGCAAAGCCAACTCACCGTATTTGATGAAATTATTGGATTGTACGATGATCTGTCCAAAAAAATAGAAACACAATACAAGGTAGGAGAAATCGACGCCGTAGAGTGG
>JAHHJQ010000160.1 GCA_018680005.1 Bacteroidia bacterium
AGACAACATCATTCTTTTATTCGGTTACCAGATGACAACTACAAACCAAGGGTCTTTGATCCCAGATCTGGCTTTAATGGCCTATCATTTATGGATTATGCCAGTCCAATCAACGAGGATATTCGAACAAGATATATTACCCGGCACAGGTTGGAAAAAAAGGACCCCACAGCGGCAATCAGTGAGCCCGTGGAACCTATCACTTATTACGTCGATCGAGGCGCTCCTGAACCTATAAAGTCTGCACTTATTGAAGGTGCATCATGGTGGAATCAAGCCTTTGAGGCAGCCGGCTACAAAGATGCTTTTATCGTCAAAGAAATGCCTGCCGATGCGGATCCTATGGATGTCCGTTACAATCTAATCCAATGGGTACATAGATCGACCAGAGGGTGGTCCTATGGTGCAAGCGTAGCAGATCCAAGAACTGGGGAAATTATTAAAGGTCATGTATCTCTAGGTTCACTCCGGGTAAGACAGGATTATCTGATTGCTCAAGGTCTTTTCTCCCCTTTCAGAGATGGAAGCAATAACGACGAACAACTAATGAAACTGGCACTGGCGCGACTTCGTCAATTATCAGCACATGAGGTTGGCCATACGATTGGGCTTGCCCATAATTTTGCTTCCAGTACTAATGATCGCGCATCAGTAATGGATTATCCTCATCCACTTGTAGTACTTTCCGAAGGAGAAATGAGCATTGATAGGGTCTATGATAACAAGATTGGAGAATGGGATAAAAGAACCATTTTATATGGGTACGCCGATTTCACTGAAGAGGTAGATGAAGACCAGGCTCTTCAAACAATCTTACACGAAAACGATGAAATGGGTCTTGTTTATATTTCTGACCGAGATGCCCGTCCTCAAAGCGGCGCGCACCCATATGCACATCTTTGGGATAATGGAGCTGATCCTGTCGCAGAATTATATAGATTGTCAGAGGTACGACAGCATGCGCTCAATAAATTTGGCCTTTCTTCACTAAAAGAAAGACAACCAATGGGAACTCTGGAAAATGTATTAGTTCCCCTTTATCTATCCCATAGGTACCAGGTGGAAGCTGTTGCTAAATTGGTCGGAGGACTCCATTATACATATGCTGTCAAAGATCAATCTGTTCAGCCGGTAAATGTGGTAGACAATCAAATGCAAAAAGCTGCGCTCAATGCACTGCTGGAAACTGTAAGTCCTAGCTATCTTGAAATTCCTGAATCCATTATATCGCTAATTCCTCCGATGCCAATAGGATATAGTAGAGGTAGAGAAAACTTTAAGATTAAGACTGGAAACACATTTGATCCTCTTTCTGCCGCTGAAAGTGCGATGCATCATACTTTTAGTTTCATCCTGAATAAAAGCCGAATGGCTCGAATCAATGAATATCACGCTCGGGGTTTGCAATCAATGGGTGTTGCTGATCTATTGAATACAATTGAAATGACTACAAGAGACCTTAACCACACTGGGTTAGCATTGCAATTGGCTTTGTTAAGAGAAAAAGTATTCATCCATCATCTCATGCGCCTCATAGCGGACGATTCAGCATCTGATCAAGTTAAAGCAATCACCTTGCATCACCTCAATAGGATTAAAGGAGATCTTGCTTCCCGGTCAAGCAATCAGTATACCTTGGAACACAAACTATATTTAAATAATCTGATAGAGCGGTTCATCAAAAATCCAAAGGATTTTAAGTTTCCATCTCCACCGCCAATGCCGGATGGCTCACCGATCGGTTGTAGTGTGGAGTGGTAACTAATGGTTACCTTTTTCATGATCTGCCAGAAATTTGGCAAGACCGATATCTGTCAATGGGTGTTTGAGCAGACCGAGAATCGAGTTTAAAGGACACGTAACTACATCTGCACCTGCTTTCGCAGACTCTACAATATGCTTTGCACTCCTGATAGAGGCAGCAAGAATTTCTGTTTCAAAACCTTGAATAGCATATATTTCGGCGATTTCTGAGATAAGTTCTACGCCATTCCAATTGATATCGTCAATTCTCCCTATGAATGGCGACAAATATGTAGCGCCTGCTTTCGCTGCAAGTATCGCTTGTCCAGCGCTGAATACCAGAGTACAATTAGTTCGGATTCCATTTTCACTAAACCAGGAAATTGCCTTAATTCCTTCCTTGATCATAGGAACCTTGACCACAATATTTGGCGCAAGGGCTGCCAATTTCTGACCTTCTTCAATGATACCGTTGAAATCAGTCGCAATTACTTCTGCACTCACATCACCATCTACAATTTCACAGATATTAATGTAGTGATTCAGAATATTCTGTTCACCGGTTATGCCTTCTTTAGCCATCAGGGACGGATTGGTGGTTACACCATCCAGGATACCAAGATCTTTGGCTTCTTTGATTTGATCAAGGCTTGCGGTGTCGATGAAAAATTTCATTGAATTGGTTTAAAAATTGGTATAAATAAGAAAAGGCTCAAAAGTAATGATTTAGCTGGTTAAGAATCCTACTTTTGCTGCTCCCAAAATAAGGCAATAAAAAATTATGTTAATAGTGACTAAACCAAAAGCCATTATTGACTTATTGGCGTTGTACAAAGCATCTGTTCAATAAAATTCAAATTTCTATTTCGTATGATTCGACAATTTGGTAAATGTGCAAGTATGCTGGTTTTATTACTGGTAACTGTAGTTGGAATTCAAGCTCAGAGTAGTAATAAAGGTTGGCACCTGGAGGCAGAAGGTAATGGAATCGCAATCCAAAAGGCATATGATTACTTAGGTCAATCTCCATCTCAGCCCATCATTGTAGCTGTCATAGATGGAGGTGTTGACGCAGACCACGAAGATCTTCAATACAATATGTGGGTCAACCAAGATGAAATTCCCGGTAATGGGATCGATGATGATAAGAACGGATATATCGATGATATTAATGGATGGAGCTTTATTGGCGGAAAAGATGGAGATGTGGGTCAAGATAATCTCGAAATCACCAGGCTCTACAAGAAATACATGATGCAATTCAAAAATGCAGATATAGCCAAAATGAGCAAAAAAGAGAGAAGAGAATACGATAAGTATCTGGACATAAAAAAGAAAGTGGAAAATAGAAAAGATGAAGCTGATGGCATGTACAAACAGATGGAATTTACCAAAACCATGCTCGAGAATGCTGCACGAGGTTTAGAACAAGTTTTAAAGGATGAAGGATTAAACTTTAAAGATCTAAATAAAATCAAAAGCAATGACCAAAATGCCATCATTGCCATCAATGTCATTCAGCAACTAGAAAATCAAGGATTGGAGATCAATAGTCTGAATGATTTAAATGATGCGATAACTAATGAGATTGGTGGTGCTGTTGATTACTATAAATCTCAATCCTTGTATCACTATAATCCAGACTATGAT
>JAHHJQ010000203.1 GCA_018680005.1 Bacteroidia bacterium
CTTTCAAAGTGATGCTTCAGAGGTATTTAAAAAAGTCCAGCTTTCCAAAATTGATCGGATGTGGGAATATGCCCAGGCTACAAGTTGCAGAACTAATGTCATCCTGAATTATTTTGGAGAAAATAGATCTGAGCCTTGTGGCCATTGTGACAATTGCTTGAATCCACCAGTCGGTTTTGATGGAACCATTCTCGCACAAAAGGCACTTTCTGCAGTCAAACGTACCAATGAATCTGTTCCTGTGGGATTAGTTGTCGATATTTTGAGAGGTTCATACCGTAGAGAAGTAACTGCCGCAGGCTATGAACAGATCAAAACCTTTGGTGCTGGAAGACATACTTCTAAAAGTCATTGGCTGGAATATATTACACAATTGATCAACCTGGGTCTTTTAGAGATTGACTATACAGATCACTCCAGATTGAAACTTACAGCTTTATCAAAACCTGTATTGTTCAATGGTGAGAAAGTGACACTTACCCAACCACGTGAATGGGTTGACTCGAGTACAAAATTTGTAAAAAAGAAATCCAAACGAGAAACATTCGAAGATCGATTGATTGAAGAATTAACCAAACTCAGAAAGCAAATTGCTCAGGAAGATGGTATTGCTCCATTCAATGTATTTGCTGATTCTACCTTAAAAGAGATGGCCAGGAACAAGGTATGTTTCCGTCCGGAGTTCTTCAAACTTTCTGGTATGTCTGCTTATAAATTTGAAAGGTATGCTGACCGTTTTCTTGAAAAGATTCGAGAGGTAATGCTTCAATCAGATATGAAGAATCTCAAAGGTCGGACACATCTGGAGACCTTAAAGCTATTTAATGAAGGCAAATCTGTAAGTGAAATCGCAAGACACAGGGATATTGGAAAATCTACGATCATTGGCCATCTCGCAATATTGATGGATAAAGAAGAAGAAATAGATGTCCAGCGCATTCTTTCGATGGAAGACTTAGAAAAAATAACCGAAGCATGGTCCGACCTGGGCCAACCTACTGATTTCAATCAGGTATTCTCCAGGCTTGATGGATTATATGACTATGCGCAAATAAAAATCGCCGTGGCCTGGTCAAAGCAACGATAGACAAGAATTAACCCTAACGAAAGAGAGTTTCTTTATATCTCTTTCATAAAATCAAAAAATTCGATTATGACAACCAAAGAAATCGCTGACAAATTAGTCCAATATTGCCGAGACAATAAATACGAGCAGTGTTACTCGGAATTGTATTCTCCCAATTGTAAAAGTATAGAAGCTGAAGGTTCCCCATGGCCTGTTGCTAATGGGATGGCCGAAATCGCTGAGAAAGGGAAAAAATGGCAGGAGAATATTCAAGAATTTCACGGAGGAACCGTAGGAGATCCAATTGCAGCCGATGGATACTTCGCTTGCAATATGATCTATGATGTTACTTTCAAAGAAGGAGGCCGACAGAAAATGAATGAACTATGTGTCTATAAAGTAGAGGATGGAAAAATAACTGAGGAAAGATTTTTCTATACCGTATAGCAACAAATCTGATTGATTAGAACCCATCCGATGCTCCTCGATATGGGTTTTAGTATTTATATTAATTTCTTGCAGCTTCGCAAGGCAATCTTTGTTTCATATTATTATGCATAGAACGAGATTAACTCATGCGACCCTATAGAAAAATCATTGGTAGTCTTTTTATGTATCACAGTGGTTATAATCTTTTCCTGCAGCAAGGAAGATGGAGGTACTTCTGATCTTACGATCGAAGCTAACATCACCTCCATTCTGAATCCAAGTGGTTGGGCTCCCTTAACAGCAATTATAAAAGTTGAAACAGATCAAGAGGTAAGAGTAACCACAACAGTAATTTGTAAAAATGGAATTGATCCTGATTTTGAAGCAAGCCATTTTGAATTGGGGCGGTCATTAGAGGTTCCGATCATAGGACTTTACCCTAGCCATAACAATATAATTCGAATAACTCTTTTCGATAATACCGGCAAATCGCTTGGACATATGAAGAAAACATAGAACAGGAACCAATTCTAATTTGCCTGAAATAGACATTTCTGTAAGGAGAACAGATGGATCTGAACAGAATTTTTATTTAGTCAACTACTTTGGGAATAGCCCCATTGCTTATCCTCAACAAGCATTTGTTTTTGACCAATATGGTGATATTCGTTGGTATTTGGATTATCAAAATCATCCGGTTCTATATCGATTATTTTTCGACAACGGTCTAATTAGGCTAAATAATGGCAACTTCATTTTTGGAGATAATTTTTCTAGTAGCCTCTATGAAGTGGACTACTTTGGAAAAGTCATCAATACATGGGGCCTGCATGGATATCGTTTTCACGCCGCTGTACTCGAAAAGCCTAACGGAAATTTTCTCGTAACGGTAGATGACCCCCAAAAAGTCACCGTCCAAGACGTCATTCTTGAAATCAATCGAAATAACGGTGCAATTGTCAATAGTTGGGATCTGACAGAATCTCTAGATCAGTCTAGGCATGCGTGGCTATCCAATCGTTCCAACTTGAGAATAGATTGGTTTCATGCAAATGGCTTGGGATATAGCGCCGAAGATAATAGCATTATCGTTTCCGGAAGAACACAAGGTGTTGTTAAGTTAAATCATAATAATGATGTGGCCTGGATACTAGCTCCGCATCTGGGATGGTCTACATCGGGTAATGGCACGGATTTGACACAGTTTTTATTAAAACCTCTTGACGGACAAAACAATATTATTTCTGATATGTCAATTTTCCAGGGATACACCAATCACAGCGATTTTGAATGGTCCTGGTATCAGCATTCGCCGATCCTCATGTCCAACGGAAATCTCTTGTTGTTTGATAATGGTGAAAACAGAAACTATTCTTTGGACCATCAATATAGTCGTACAGTGGAGTATGCCATCGATGAAAATGAGAAAACATTAAAGCAAATCTGGTCCTATGGAAAATCAAGAGGAGAGGAGACCTATAGCCAAGTGGTATCCAGAGCAGATATTCTTGATAACGGGAATGTTCTATTCACCCCCGGTCCTATCCAAACCAATGGAATCGGATTGAGCAGGATAATCGAAGTCAATCCTTCCAACAATCAAGTTGAATTTGAAGAAATAATCACTCCACCCGGAACGTTGGCGAATATCACTTTTCATAATGTGCATCAGATAGAACTGAGCATCAATTGATTATTTGGTAGTAATAAGAAAAAAAGCCTACCCAAGTATCTCAAGTAGGCTAAGGATTCTATTTCTTCAGAATTTTTTCAAAATATAGGTTAGTTTAAAAAAATGATGTCCACAGTCATTTCCTCATTTTGAATACCCAGGTTGGTGAATTGTATCCCATTTGCTGAATCCGTTAATGACTCTCCAACATCAATTGCATTGACATAGCGCGTAACCCAACCTTTCTCGCCACTCCAGCTATGAATACTTAATTTGTTGGCAACTCTAGAAGAAATGGCATCATCAATTTCTCCAATCGGCGCTCTATAAGATAAATAGTATTTCTCTGGTCTATTGAAATTGACCATTCCAACATCAACCACTAAAACTTGGCTGTTAGAAGGGTTATTTACTTCAATTGGAGAAAGTGTAAAGGTTCCGGAGTTGGTTACATTCTCTGTACTTTTTTTTCCTATCCAGCCCATTTCAACACGATGAGGAGCTACAATTTCGCTAAATGCTGTGGCCATTACACATCCTGGGTCTCCATATCCCGAAACCGATCCGTCTGTATTATATGAAGTGGAGTGATTCATCCCTAAGTTATGCCCTATTTCATGTGGATTGACAACATTCCACGTACAATATGCATTATGGATAATATTTCCATCGAGCCTAGCCTGACCTCCATATCCACAAATGGGAGCAGTAACATAGATGATATGATCATATCGGTTTGTTTTGAAACCTTGATTCGAAAGAATAGGATTGATCCGGCTATGTAGCCCGGTGACACTGCAGGTGATACTAGGTATATACACCTCTGTTGAAGTCACACTACCGATGGTAAATTTGCCTTTAGAAGTGAGTGTAAAAAAGTTTTTGGTTGATTCTCCACTTGGACCAATCAAATCATCTTCTATTTCTGCTGCAGAGCAATTGGGAACTGAATTAGCATCACTTACCATAACTAGTAAAATGCTCGCTCCTTTTCCTCCTCCACCATCATTGCCGCCTCTACCGCCACCCGGTGCCTTTGCAGAAGAATCTACTTTATCTTGAGGAGGTTGTTCCAATACCCGAATCCTTTTAGGAATCAAATTGTCATTTTCGAGTTTTCCCTGGATTTCAACTAACTTATTAGATTTGGATATATATTCTCCTATCTCGGATTCATCAACATCTATCTTTTTGAATAAGCCAGTATCCGCTTCTTTAAGGCTGACTTCGTAACCGCCAGGAATTAATTGATCACCTACAATATTGTCGGTGACGACCACAACAATCTCACCTTGAAGGATTTCCAATTTACTATCTGTTACTGTTTTGAACGATGTATCCTTGGTGCAAGACACAAATGTTAATGTAACCCCAGCAAGGAGGATTAAAAGAAGGTTCTTCTTCATTTTGAATAGAAATTAAATGATTAATGATTTCAGCAGAACATCTATTTCTGCCAAAAAATGAATTTTACTATAGAAAGTTAGAAAACCGGAATATGGAGGAACTGTGTAAACCTCGCAAGACTAGTAGATATGCTGATTGTTTTCAGATTGGATATTCTAAAGCTAAAGAGATTTTAATTAAAAACCAACTTACTGCGTATCAGGAATGGTTCTGCTTTTTCTAGGACGAAAAGCAAACATGGAGGTATATGTAAAAGGCCCGTTTGAGAATTCACAAACGGGCCTTTTAATTTTTGATTTTGCTCAATTAAATAAATGGAGCAATCACCAATGCAACTACTGACATCAGCTTCAAAAGAATATTTAACGATGGTCCTGAAGTATCCTTGAACGGATCACCTACAGTATCCCCAACGACGGTTGCTTTATGGGCATCAGATCCTTTATAATACATTTGTCCATCTATATCAACACCTTCTTCAAACATCTTTTTGGCGTTATCCCAGGCCCCACCAGCATTGGATTGGAATATAGCCATCAATACACCACAAACCGTGACTCCTGCTAACAGACCACCTAACATTTCTGCGCCACCAATGAAGCCAAAAAGGACTGGAGTAGCTACAGCAATTAATCCCGGCAATACCATTTCCCTGATGGAAGCTTGTGTAGAAATTTCTACACATTTTCCATATTCAGCCTTACCATCTGCAGCTTGGAAAGTTTTCTTATCTGCATCTGACCAGTCTTTGAATTCCTTTCCTTCATTCTTAGTCATTAGTTCTAATGCCGCTTTCAATTCAGGGATGGATTTAAACTGTCTTCTTACCTCATTGATCATGTCCATTGCTGCCCGCCCGACTGCATTCATAGACAAGGCAGAGAAGAGAAATGGTAACATACCACCTACAAAGAGTGCAGCCATTGTCCTAGGTGCTGTAATATCGATACCCGTGAGTTGATTATCCGGATTTGCAACATTATACGCAGTAATAAAAGCTGCAAAAAGTGCAAGGGCCGTCAATGCTGCCGATCCTATAGCAAATCCCTTACCGATCGCGGCTGTTGTGTTACCCACAGCATCCAATTTATCGGTTCTCTGTCTTACTTCTTTTTCTAATTCTGCCATTTCTGCAATACCCCCAGCATTATCCGCAATAGGACCATATGCATCTACAGCCAATTGAATCCCCGTATTGGAAAGCATACCTACCGCAGCAATGGCAATACCATAGAGTCCGGCAAAATGATGTGCACCTATGATGGCCACAGCAAGAACAACTATAGGAAGGGCTGTCGACATCATTCCGACCCCAAGACCAGAAATAATGTTTGTTGCAGCTCCTGTTAAAGATTGCTTGACAATAGACATAACCGGTTTAGTCCCGGTACCCGTATAGAATTCAGTTATTATACCAATTAGTAAACCTGCTGCCAACCCAAATAGAACGGCATAAAATACACCATTAGAAGTATAGCTGGTACCATCCAATGTCCATGTATCCGGAAGGATCCGGTTCACGATGAAATAAGTACCTACGATCATAATGGCAAATGAAATATACTCTCCACGATTTAAAGCACTTTGTGGATTTCCTCCTTCCGCTACTTTTACAAAGAATGTCCCTATGATCGAAGTGATGATACCAAATGCTGCTAACACTAGAGGCAGGAAGACAGCATTTAATCCACCAAATTCACTATCGCCAAATCCAGTGACACCCATGAAAGTTGCTCCGATAACCATAGTACCGATAATAGAACCAACATAAGATTCAAATAGATCGGCCCCCATACCTGCCACGTCACCAACATTGTCACCAACATTATCCGCGATAGTTGCTGGATTTAATGGGTGATCTTCAGGAATACCTGCTTCTACTTTACCTACCAAGTCGGCACCGACATCTGCGGCTTTGGTATAAATACCTCCTCCGACTCTTGCAAACAAAGCTATCGATGAAGCTCCAAAAGAAAATCCTGTTACTATAGTTATGACTCTAACAGCAGCACTTTGGGTTTCTATGCCATACATGTTAGAATAGATAAGGAACAATATACCCAGACCTAGAACTCCCAGACCAACAACTCCAAGTCCCATGACTGCTCCTCCGGCAAAAGCCACTTCCAGTGCTTTGCCTAAACCGGTTCTGGCCGCATTCGTTGTTCGCACATTTGCTTTCGTTGCCACCTTCATACCTATAAACCCTGCAAGTGCTGAACAGATAGCTCCCAGAACAAATGAGGCTGCGACTAGTGGAGAAGAACCTGGAGTGTTACCGCTTATACCAAGGATAATTGCCACGGCAACTACAAAGATGGAGAGTACTCGGTACTCGGCTTTTAAGAATGACATTGCTCCGTCAGCAATATTATTGGCAATGGTAGCCATCCGCTCTGTGCCTACCTCTTGTTTGGCAACCCATCCGGATTTCCAAAATGTAAATAACAAAGCCAGCACACCAAAGGCTGGTATCGCATAGGTTAGATTTTGAACCATTATCTGAGAATTAGTTTAAAATTTAGAATTTCGATTTTTAAATAAGGCCGCAAAATTAAGGTTTTTCCGCTTCTTTTTCTTGACTTGTAAATCAACACTTCCGTTGACATAGATATCCATGCTATATCCAATTTTTACTTGTTTTGAAAACTAATCCAAACCGCTACTTTTGTAACAAGATTTGATTCATCAAAATATATTTTTAGATTTATCTAAAATTTAGATTTTGAAACTAACTTTTACAGAGGAGAACTATTTGAAAGCGATCTACAAGCTTTTAGAGCAATCAGGAAAACCTGCATCCACTAATGATATTGCCGGTATTCTGCAAACAAGCGCTGCATCCGTAACCGATATGGTTAAAAAATTGGCAGAAAAAGGACTTGTGGACTATGAAAAATACAAAGGAACCCGATTAAACGAGGAGGGTAAAAATCATGCTACTCTACTTATACGCAAACACCGTCTGTGGGAAGTTTTCCTGATGCATAGTCTCAAATTTAGATGGGATGAAGTTCATGACATCGCTGAACAACTGGAGCATGTGCAATCAGAGAAGTTAATTGATGAACTGGATAGGTTTCTGGGATTTCCAAAATATGATCCTCATGGTGATCCGATTCCAGATAAAAATGGACGTTACACCTTCCGGCACCAAATACCCTTAAGCCAATTAGAAAAAAATAAAAAAGGTTTGGTCGTTGGCGTAAAGGAACATTCCAGATCATTCTTGAATCATCTCGATAATTTGAATCTAAAAATTAGTTCAAGGATTGAAATCCTGGACATCAATGAATATGACGATTTGATAGAAATCAGAATAGACGATAATCAAAGAGAAAAAATCTCAAGAAAAGTGGCAGACAACCTTTTTGTACAGAACACATAATACAATTCATGAACAAAATAATCTCCAAGCTTTTACTCTTTTCAGGCTTCCTATTTTTATGCATTGGTGTAAAAGCCCAAGACTCTAAAAAGGTATTGGCCACCGCTTCGATGATCGCAGATATGGCCCAGAATATTGCTGGTGATCGACTAATGATCGAATGCATTGTTCCAATAGGCGGCGACCCTCACCTTTATGACCCTATTCCAGAGGATGCACGCAAGGCAGCAAATGCGGATCTCATTATTAAAAATGGACTTACTTTTGAAGGATGGCTCAATGAACTCATAGATAATAGTGGCACCAAAGCCAAACAAGTATTGGTGACAGAAGGAATAGATGCTGTTGAAAGTTTGGCCTATAAGAATAGCGCTGACCCCCACGCCTGGATGAACGCAATGAATGGAATAATTTATGTCGAAAACATAACCAAGGCTCTAATCGAATTGGATCCAGAAGGTGAACAAACCTACCGTATAAATTCAGAAACATATATCAAAAAACTGCAGACCCTAGATCAATACATTCAGGATCGCGTGGAAGAAATACCAGAAAATAACCGAGTTTTAATCACATCACATGACGCATTTCAATACTATGGTAGAAAATACGGAATCGAACTTGAAGCAATCTTAGGTACTTCAACTGATGCGGAAGAGCAAACTTCTGATATCATGCGTGTCATCAATGTCATAAGATCAAGAAATATCCCGGCCGTTTTTATCGAATCCACAGTAAATCCAAAGTTACTCCAACAAATAGCGGAGGACAACAGTGTAAAAATTGGAGGACAACTTTATGCTGATTCAATTGGAGATAAGGACAGTCCAGCTTCATCCTATTATGACATGCTAAAATATAATACGGATGTTATCGTCGAAGGATTAAAACAAGAAGTTCAAAATACAAAACGAAATACTGACGACAAGCCAGGATTTTGGACCTCAGGCAGGATTGGACTAGCGCTTGGAGTTGTAATGGCTTTGATCCTGGTTTTTGTTGCAAATAATATTAGAAAATAATCCATGGATCCAGTCATCAAAGTAGAAGGGCTCTCGGTAAGTTATGATCGAAAAAGAGTTCTGACCAATGTTTATCTAGACTTGCATGCAGGAAATACATATGGAGTCATCGGACCCAATGGTGCAGGTAAATCGACTCTTTTCAAAGCCATTCTGGGTCTTTTGGAAATCAACACCGGGAAGATTAGAGTTGAGGGTTCGACTATTGATCAAAAAAAGAAAAAACTAGCTTATATACCACAGCGAAATGAAGTCGATTGGTCTTTTCCGGCAATCGTTATGGACATCGTGCTTATGGGCCGCTATCCCCACAAAAATCTTTTTCAAAAGTTAAACTCATTGGACTATGAAATTGCCAACGATGCCATGGAGGAATTGGGTATCCTTAATTTGAAAAATAGACAAATTTCAGAGTTAAGCGGTGGCCAACAGCAGCGAGTTTTTATAGCACGTGCGTTATGTCAACAGGCTGAGATTTTTCTTTTTGATGAACCATTTGTTGGTGTTGATATGACCACAGAAGATCGGATAATCAAAGTACTCCAACGTCTCGCAGAAGAAGGCAAAACCCTACTGGTTGTGCATCATGATCTATCAACTGTAGAAGCCTATTTTGATCATTGCATCCTTCTTAATCAGCGGTTGATTGCCTATGGACCAACCTCCGAGGTTTTTCACAAGGACAATATTTCAAAAGCCTATGGTCCACAACTCCCGATTTTACATAAAACAGGAATGATCGAATAATTCTCCCATTTCTTTCAATCATTCTCTATTTTCTTCGTTAAATATGGATAATTGGGTTAAAACTTTCAGCAAATAAACCTGAATGGATTTTTTCTAAACCAGGATTTTGAAAGATATTTGAATTAATGAAACTTTTCTGCTTACTGTTACTACTAGCGCTCAGCTACTTTTTCAATCCCATTGCACCGATCGTTTCCGAATCACCAGCTATTGATTTGACAATCAATCAGCCATCCATTGATAAACCAGAGACTATCGATGCATCCTTATTGAATGAGGTAAGAGCAGCTATCACAGTCTGAAAATTGTCCTTACTGCAGCGTATTAATCCAATCACTCCACGATCCAACATATAATCTGGGTATTGGTAATTCAGCAAATTGGGTTGCCAAAATATTATGACAGGCTGTGACTCCTGAACCACAATACATTATTGTCCTGTTTTCCTTATCGGAATTCATCACAGGTTCAAATCTTTGTTTGATTTCAATTTTCTCTCTCCACAATCCAGATTCATTCATATTTTCTACGAATGGAAGATTAATCGCAGTAGGGATATGACCAGCAACAGGATCTATAGGCTCATGCTCTCCCCGGTAACGTTTTGCTGCTCTGGCATCTACAATCATTTGCTTATTATTATTCTGCGCTTGTATGACATCAGATCGAGTAGCTATCCAATCTTTGTTTTCGCTAGGAATAAAGTCACTTTCAGGATGAACTTTTGGTTTTTCAGAAATCGGAAAATCTTGTGCCTTCCAATAATTCCAGCCTCCATTCAATACAGCAACTGAATCATGCCCTAGCCATCTCAACATCCACCATAACCTGGATGCCCATGCTCCTGTGGATTCATCGTAGACAACTACCTGTTGGTCGTTACCGATACCCCATTTTCGACAGGTTTTAACAAACTCATCGATCCTTGGCAAGGGATGTCGTCCAGTGATCCCTTTGATAATCTGTCCAGTAAGTTCAATTTCAAAATCTACAAATTGCGCACCTTCAATTCTTTCTTCGTTTCTTTCACGTCTGCAGTCCAAAATGATCACTGAATCCTGATCAATTAGATTTCTTAGTTCAAAGGCATCTATCACATTATTCCGCATAGCAAAGATTAAATTATAGCACAAAGATAGTATTGCCGACCTGACTTGTAGAAAAAAGAAAAGGAAGCCCGTTTTGTTGAGCTTCCTTGTAACCTGCTATTAAGTCTAGCTATTATTTTTTCAAAGCATCTCTGATCTCTGCAAGTAATTCTTCTGCCGTAGGTCCGGCTGGTGCTTCTTCCGCTGGTGGTTTCTTTGACTTGTTATAAGCTTTTACCATCAGAAATAGAACAAAGCCGACAATAAACAAATTAATAATCGTATTGATCCAAGCACCGTATCTGATAGCATTCTCCGGAGTTGTGACTTCACCATTGGCATCTGTAACCGCCGCTGATAAAACATATCTCATATCCGCAAAATCCAATCCTCCGGCAAAATGCCCCACAACCGGCATGATGACATCATTAACAAATCCATTGACTACCAGGCCAACGGCTCCTGCAAGAATGACGGCAACTGCAAAGTCAATTACATTGCCTGTCATGATAAAATCTTTAAATTCTTTCCACATAATAGGTTTAGTTCTGTTTTAAAATAAATAAATGCAATCCGAAGTTATGACGATACTAATACCTTATCGTCACCCCTCCAAACAAAAAAGGCACTATCCAATGGATAATGCCTGAATATTCACAATATTTTCGAAAATTGTACAATTCTAAACCTTTTCGGCAGCTACATCTTCTTTGATTTTGTTGAGTGCCGAACCTGCTCTGACCCACTCTATCTGAGCTTCATTGTACGTATGTTTGACTTCAAATTGATCGCTTGTTCCGTCAGCATGTTTCAATAAAATCGTCAAATTCTCTTTTGGGGCAAACTGATCAAAATCAGGGATGGTTACTTCATCATCTTGTCTAACTTTGTCAAAATCAGATGGATTCACAAATGTCAATGCCAGCATACCCTGCTTTTTCAGGTTCGTTTCATGGATCCTGGCAAAGGACTTCACGACTACAGCCTTGACACCTAAAAATCTTGGCTCCATCGCCGCATGTTCTCTTGAAGACCCTTCTCCATAGTTTTCTTCTCCAAATACTATAGTTCCTACACCTGCTGACTGATATCTTCTGGCAGATTCAGGAACAGCGAGGTATTCACCGTCAGAGACATAGTTGATCACATGATTTGCTTTGTCATTGTAGGCATTGATTGCACCGATAAAGCAATTATTAGAAATATTCTCAAGATGACCGCGGTACTTTAACCATGGTCCGGCCATTGAAATATGATCCGTAGTACACTTTCCTTTTGCTTTGAGCAATACCCTCATGTCTGTGACTTCTTCCTTGGTAATTGTCTTAAATGCACTTAACACTTGTAAACGATCAGATGTTGGACTGATAACCACTTGAATATCAGATCCATCCGAAGCAGGCGCTTCATAACCTGCATCTTTCACATCAAATCCGTTTGGCGGTAATTCATATCCAACCGGAGGATCTAACTTTACTTCCTCTCCTTTGTCATTTGTAAGGGTATCTGTCAATGGATTGAATCCCAGTCTTCCACTTAAAGCTATGGCTGTCACTAACTCCGGAGAGGCCACAAAAGCATGCGTATTGGGACTACCATCTGCCCTCTTTGAGAAATTTCGATTGAATGAATGTACAATACTATTCTTTGGCGCATTTGCCGGATCATTAAATCGAGCCCATTGTCCTATACAAGGACCACACGCATTAGCAAAAACCATGGCGCCCATACCTTCCAGTGCCTCTATCAATCCATCTCTTTCTATGGTATATCTGACCTGCTCGGAGCCGGGAGTTACGGTAAGTTGTGACTTAGCTTTCAGACCTTTTCTCTGAGCTTGTTTTGCAATGGATGCTGCTCTGGATATATCCTCATAGGACGAATTGGTACATGAACCAATAAGACAATATTCTAATTCAGTAGGCCATCCATTCTTTTCTGCAGCGGTCGCCATTTCTGAAACTGGAGTAGCCAAATCTGGTGTAAATGGACCATTTAGTAATGGTTCCAAAGTTGATAGATCAATTTCAATGACTTCATCAAAGTATTTTTCTGGATTAGCATATACCTCAGGGTCTCCTGTAAGATGTTCTGCAACCTCGGATGCATATTCCGCCACATCAGCTCTCCCGGTCGCTGCAAGATATCTTGACATGGAATCATCAAATCCAAAGGTAGAGGTGGTCGCACCAATCTCTGCTCCCATATTACATATTGTCCCCTTCCCTGTACAAGACATACTTATCGCACCCTCTCCGAAGTATTCCACTATGGCTCCAGTACCCCCCTTAACTGTGAGGATCCCTGCAACTTTTAATATCACATCTTTTGGTGATGTCCATCCACTTAATTTTCCGTTCAATTTTATTCCAATCAGCTTTGGCATTTTTAGTTCCCAAGGAATGCCGGCCATTACATCTACCGCATCTGCACCTCCAACACCAATTGCCACCATACCCAATCCTCCTGCATTTGGAGTATGGGAATCCGTACCTATCATCATTCCGCCAGGAAAGGCGTAGTTTTCTAAAACCACCTGGTGAATTATTCCAGCTCCTGGTTTCCAAAAACCTATTCCGTATTTATCAGAAACTGATTCTAGAAAATCTGTAACCTCTTTGTTAATGTCGTTGGCTCGTGCCAGATCTTCATCTGCTCCTACCTTGGCTTGAATCAAATGATCGCAATGCACAGTGGATGGAACTGCCACTTTCGGTTTACCGGCATTCATAAATTGTAATAGTGCCATTTGTGCCGTTGCATCTTGCATCGCAACGCGATCCGGAGAAAAGAAGACATAATCTTCTCCTCGACCATAAGGTTTTAAAGGTGATTCATCGTGAAGATGGGAATAGAGCGTCTTTTCAGCCAAAGTAAGTGGCCTGTTAAGTTTTTCTCGGATAGCCGAAATCTTGCCCGGCAAAGCAGCATAATGAGCCTTGATCATTTCAATGTCGAACGCCATATTTCTAAAATTTGAATGCTTAATAATTAGGATCGCAAATCTACATAATTACTCGCTACATAGCTTGATAATAATTACACTTCATACTGTTTTCGGTTCAATATTCCGAGACAATATAGATTGGCTTAAGGTGAAGGCTAACTTAATCAAATATTATTGCTGCCCCTTTCCAGCACTTGATGTATCCGGACGGGATCCTTCAAAAGCAAATGTGGGGAAACCAGCACTCCCATAATGGGAAAATGGCTTGTCATAGGTATGCGGAAAAGTATAGTTATTTACAAAACTTCTAAGGAAAGCTGCGAATTCTGCTTTGCTGATATTCCTTGAATTAGGTTTCAAATGATAGCCAATGTGCGCTATCTTACCATTGGAGCTGTAGAAGACATTAAGCCAAACTTTGACACCATTAATATCAAATTCGATTTTCTTGGCATAGGCTTCAATTTCTTTGACCATACTAATCCATTTGGCATAGGCCAATTCGATATCGTCGTCGCAAGCCTTTAACAGATTTGTGGAATGTACCAAAGATTGTTGATCCATCTGGACCTCATATTCACCCAACAAAAACACCTTTGGTAGTCTTACAGAATCCTGTGCTAAATCAGGATGGTTGCCATAGGAATAAAACCCGGTCAATACAAGAATGAACATGAACACAAAATGTCTCATAAATGGGTTTTATTTGAATAACAGTGACGTAGACCACTTTCGAAACCTCAAAATAAGGGATTCATAGGAAATTCTCCGGGCTGACCCTAAAATAGCAGTCTTACCGTCTATAGAATAAACGCTTTTGTCCAAAATAGACTCTTAATATTTCATTAAACACTAAAATTAAAGGTTAAAGCACCATATCATTGCGGCTTGTTTCAACTTTCGTACTTCGCAAGGGAACGTTGTTAAAAAAAATCTGGATGACATCGAATAATGCACCAAAACTACCCGGAGACATTTCACTTCCTTCATCTGAGGAAGAATTATCGCGTCTTATCGCTCACGAATCCGGCAAATTTAGATACGAGATAGAAGATTTTTTTCGCAAGCCGGAAAAGACTGGATATCAACTATCCCCGGATGGTACTTACTATTCTTATGTTGCACCATACGAGCGCAGGTTAAACATTTTTGTACAACCAGTCGGCAGCTCCAAATCCCATCGTATCACACATGAAACCGAGCGAGACATCTCGGGTTATATATGGGCCAGTTCAGACCGTCTGATATACATAAAAGATTCCGGAGGTGATGAAAATTTTAGAATCTTTGCGGTCGATAAAGACGGCGGCAATCTTCTAGACCTTGTCCCAGTGGATGGAATTCGGATAGAAATAATAGATCCATTACGCGATAATGAACAAGAGATCATTATCGGAATGAATAAGAACAATCCACAACTTTTTGAACCGTACCGCTTGAATATCATTGATGGCTCTCTGAAACAGCTTGCAACCAATGAAAACCCCGAAGAACCCATTTCTTCATGGAAAACCGATCATGAAGGAAAACTAAAATTAGCCACTCAATTGGTGGAAGGGACACTGGAGCGGATTTTATATCGACCTACCGAATCTGATCCCTGGAAAACAGTAATTACAACTGATTTTCGGGATACTTTGAGTCCAATGTTCTTCGATTTTGACAATGGTTCTATAGTATATGCTTTATCAAATCTGAACCGTGACAAGACCGTAATCATAAAATATGACCTCAACAAAGCCGAAGAGATTGGCGAACCACTTTATGTGCATAAAGATGTAGATATCAGTGGCCTGGCCTACTCCAGAAAACGGAAAGTGATCACACATGCCTCTTATACAACTGATCGAGGTCACAAGCATTTTTTTGATGAAAAGAGAGAGGAAATTCAGGATTTCCTGGACAAGAAACTTGGTGGGTATGAAACGATCATAGCCAACTCTAACAAAGAGGAGACAAAACATATGATCCGTACCTATAGTGATCGGTCTTTGGGTGCATATTATGTGCTGGATAGTGAGGATATGACATTAGAACATATCACAGACGTGAGTCCATGGATCCATGAAGAAGATCTTTCGCCAATGCAGCCTATCAGCTATATTGCTAGAGATGGTTTGAAAATCAATGGATATCTCACCCTGCCACTCAATCAGGATTCCAATCTACCTTTAGTGGTTAATCCTCATGGTGGACCCTGGGTCAGAGATGTCTGGACATACAATCCAGAAGTCCAGTTATTAGCGAATCGAGGTTATGCCGTGCTCCAGATGAACTATCGCGGAAGTACGGGATATGGTCGTGCGTTTTGGGAGAAGGGATTTAAGGAGTGGGGAAAGAAAATGCAGGATGATATAACGGATGGCGTTCAATATCTTATAGAAAGGGGAAATGTGGATAAGAAACGAGTAGCCATTTATGGAGGAAGCTATGGTGGTTACGCAACATTGGCTGGAGTGACCTTTACCCCTAAATTGTATAAATGTGCGATAGACTATGTGGGTGTATCTAATTTGTTCACTTTCATGAAAACCATTCCGCCATATTGGAAACCCTATCTTCAGACCATGTATGAAATGGTGGGAAATCCGGAAACAGACACAGAACAAATGGCATCTGCCTCGCCGGCATTACATGTTGATAAAATTGAAGCCCCATTGTATGTTGTGCAAGGTGCAAATGATCCAAGGGTTAATATTGATGAAGCGGATCAAATTGTAAGACAACTAAGGGATAGAAATATAGATGTCCCTTATATGGTTAAATATAATGAAGGACATGGCTTCAGAAATGAAGAAAATCAATTTGAATTTTATAAAACTATGATTGGTTTCTTAGCCAAGCATCTCAAAAAGTAAATACCACCATCATGCTTATAGATATTTTATTCCTCGTTTTCGCAGGTTTTGGATTTTATACCGGATATAACAAAGGTATTGTTCGAACTGTGGTAACTGCCTTCTCTTTGATCCTGGCTGTATTGGCTGCATTTAGATTTTCACCCTTTGTGACAGAAGGCCTGATGTCCGTCTTTAATTCCACTTCTTCGTCCATGTTTTTGGTTGGATTTGCTTTGACATTTATCCTTGTCATACTAGCTATAAGAACTTTAGTGAAATTAATGGAGAAAGGATTCAAAGCAGCAAACATCAATTTTGTCAACAAAATAGCCGGAGGTCTCCTGACAGGAGCAATAGCCACTTTGGTATTGAGTTTATTTTTGTGGTTTGGTGATAATGCAGGACTGATCAATAACAAGGCAAAACAGCAATCGCTCACTTACGAAAGCCTTGAGGCGTTTCCAGGAGTAGTTAAAGATTTTGCTAATAAAGTAAAACCAAAGGCAAAGGAATTTTACGAAAAGACGAAAGACTCTATAGACGAAAGTCGGGAAAAAGCCAGGGAGCGCGAGGAAGAAAGAAAAAATCAGGAATAATTCACCAGACAACACACAATAATCGATTCTCTTCGTTCCTTTGCAAACAATTGAATTTAGAAACATGATTATCTCAAAATATCTGAAGCCAGGATATTTATTCCTTGGCATCTTGCTTCTGTGTTTGGGTTGCGATAAAGATGACAACACGAGCAACCTTCCTCCTCTGGAAGAATACATAGCAACCAACAATCTGACGACTGAGATTACTGCATCAGGATTGCACTATATCATCGACAATCCTGGTACAGGCCGGTCTCCAGGCCAGGAGAGCACCGTTCGATTTTCATTCGTGGCTAAACTAACCGATGGTACTGTCTTCTCAGATTCTAATGGCGAGCAAGTATATTTTAATACTAGAAATTTTATTCAAGGACTGAATGAAGCAATTCAATTATTGAAAGAAGGCGGTAGTGGGATCTTTATAATCCCGCATGAATTGGCTTATGGTACTTCAGGGTTTCAAAATATTCCAGGAAGTGCTGACATCATCTATGAGATAGAAATGACCAGCGTAGTTATTCCGGTTGCATTCTATATTCAGGAAAACGCTTTGAGTATAGATACAACAACTGCTTCGGGTGTCAAAGTAATCATCGAAGTGGAAGGAGATGGTAATCACCCGGAAGAATCCAGTACTGTCGAAATCAAATACAGAGGCTACTTTACGGATAATTATTCATTTGATAGTTCGGGATCTGATTTTGTATCTCTGAGTTTAAGTCAGGTGATTCCCGGATGGCGTGAAGCGATCCCTGTCTTTAGCAAAGGTGGAAAAGGAAAGATTTTCATACCATATACTGAAGGTTATGGAACCACAGGATCAGGACCGATCCCTGGAAGAACGGACTTGATATTTGACATAGAATTAAAGGACTTTTTCTAATCATATCAAGTCGATAACTTATCCGATTCTCAACAAGAAAAGCTTTACTAGTCCGACAACGCAAGACACTTATGATTAAACATTTTATACCGATGTTCAACAAGGGATACATTTTCCTGCTTTTCGCAATGCTCTCAATGTCTTTGGGATGCTCCAAAAATTCTGATCAGGATCTTATAAGTATGGAGGACTACATTGCTGAAAATAATATCACGCTTACTACTTCAACTTCATCCGGTCTTGGCCTTTTAATCACTTATCCAGGTGGGGCAAATCGTCCAACCATTTCGAGTCAGGTAACAGTAAAATACACGGGCTATCTCACGAGCGGAGAAGTATTTGATGATGGTGGAGGAAATCCTATCACTTTTCCATTACGCAATGTAATTCTAGGCTGGCAAGAAGGTATACCATATTTTGGGACAGGGGGAAAAGGAACACTATTTATCCCATCTAACCTGGCATATGGATCTCGAGGCACAGGATCAATACCACCAAATGCTGATCTAATTTTCGATATTGAATTAATCGATTTTCAATAGTCTTTCTTTACATCCTCTTCACCCAGATATTTACGATCATTCCAACAAGGATCATCATAATCCCTATGAACCCTAAAAAGGTGTAGCTTTCGCCAAACCAAACAAGCCCAATGATCAAAGAAAATATCAACTCCATATACTTCACAGGTGCCACACGAGAAGCCAGATCCATCTGCAAGGCCTTGGTCATAAAGATCTGTGCATAGTATCCCATAACCCCAATTATAAGGAGTAGGACAGACTCATATATCGTTGGTGTCCGCCAAAACCAGAATAGAGATATGGCGGAAAGTATCGTTGCAAGTAGCATAAAGTAATTGATAATTACCATAGGATGTTCACTCGTTCCGATCTTTCGGATCAATACATATACGATTCCATAGCATAATGCTCCGGAAATCCCCAAAATGAGATATAGAGTTTCGACTCTGGTATCAAATCCTTTCAACAAAAAAACTCCTCCAATAGCAATCACGAAGAAAATCCATTGGATAACTTGGACACGTTCGTCTAAAAATAAAACTGCCAAAATAGCGGTGAAAACCGGAGCAAGATATTTTAATGAAACCGATACTCCCAGGGGCATTTCCTGAAGTGTTATGAAAAATAATATCATCGAGATCACTCCAAATACGGATCTAAGTACCAAGAATTTTTGACTATTCCCGATCAAAGGCAAGCGTCTTCTACGTAAATACCACATGCAAAGGATAGAAGTAATACCCGCTCTGAAGAAAATAATCTGAAAAACATGCAAATCATCCAGTTCCTTTACAATAGATTGCATCAAAGCAAAAAACAATGTAGAGACCAGCATCAGGACAATACCGGGTGTAAGAATTGCTTTTAGTTTACTTGATGGAATAATGTGATGAATATTTTGGGTCAGGAGATTGTTTTGGAATTGATCAGGAGTACCAAAATTACGAATCAAGGACTTCGGTTCTAAAAGCTTAAAAATAGACTTTCCCAACCAATGGCAATTCACCTTAGTTAACAAATGCACCATTCAAAATTTTCAACATTTAATTTTGGGTGTCTATTTTCTTCAGATGTGAACTGCACGACTTGGCTACCAGAATGAACTGAATATGCCGTGCACTATTAAAATCCTGTTAAACAAAATGTAACCCACATCGACCGATCCTTATATAATCCTAATTTTTTCGGAAATTCGTCGACCTCAAAATCATAAGATCAGTATAACAAAAATATATACCAAATAGCTGTTAAATGAGCGATACAACCACTGCAGTTGACATTGAAGCACTCAATCAACAAATACACATTGAGAGTGCATTTCTTGAAAAACTAAATCAGGCCACCTCAAAAGTTATAGTTGGTCAATCCCAAATGATCGAATCCTTGCTTTTGGGATTATTGGCTGAAGGGCATGTATTGTTAGAAGGTTTACCTGGTTTAGCAAAAACCTTGTCGATTAAGTCATTGGCTTCTGCAATTGATGCTGATTATCACAGGATCCAATTTACCCCGGACCTTCTTCCTGCTGATATCATCGGGACCATGATCTACAATCCCAGTAAGAATGATTTTTCAGTTAGAAAGGGGCCAATTTTCGCCAACTTCATCCTTGCAGATGAAATCAATCGCGCTCCCGCAAAGGTGCAAAGTGCATTGCTGGAAGCTATGCAAGAACGACAAGTAACCATAGGGGGAGAAACCTTCAAACTAGAAGAACCATTTCTCGTCCTGGCAACTCAGAATCCAATCGAGCAGGAGGGTACATATCCACTACCTGAAGCTCAAGTCGATAGATTCATGCTAAAGGTGGTTATTGGATATCCAGACAGGGAAGAAGAACGTATGATCATCAGGCGAGTCCTTTCTGGACAGACCATGCAGGAAATTGAAGCAGTAGTACACCCTGAAACTATAATAAAAGCACGTCAAGTGGTCAAGAAGATTTACATGGATGAAAAAATCGAGCAATATATTCTTGATATCGTCTTTGCAACCAGAGAACCTGAGAAATACGGACTAGCAGAACTAAAACCTCTAATCAACTTTGGAGGATCACCTAGAGCAAGTATCAATCTGGCCAAAGTATCGAAGGGTTTGGCATTCTTGAGAAGAAGGGGTTATGTCATACCGGAAGATATCAGATATGTTTGCCAAAATGTGCTTCGTCATCGGATTGGCGTAACTTATGAAGCGGAGGCCGAAAATGTCACTCCGGAAGATATCATTGTGAAGATCCTCAATACTATTGAAGTACCATAAATAATAAATGGAAACAAGCGAGTTAATCAAAAAGGTTCGCAAGATCGAGATTAAGACTAAAGGTCTGAGCAAGCACATCTTCTCAGGAGAATATCATAGTGCTTTTAAAGGTCGTGGTATGTCTTTCTCTGAAGTACGAGAATATCAATATGGCGATGATGTCAGAAATATTGATTGGAATGTTACTGCCAGAACCAACGAACCGCATGTTAAAGTATTTGAGGAAGAAAGAGAGTTAACCGTAATGTTGGTAGTAGATGTGAGCAAGTCTTCCTTTTTCGGAACCGTAAATCAATTTAAGAGCGAGATCATAACAGAAATAAGTGCAGTTATTTCTTTTTCAGCAATAACTAATAATGACAAAGTCGGAGTTATCTTTTTTTCTGACAAAGTAGAACAATATATCCCCCCGAAAAAAGGCAAACAACACATATTGCGTATCATCCGAGAATTGATCAATTTCACTCCCTCCGGTACAGGTACGAGAATCGATCAGGCTTTAGAGTTTATGAATAATGTGATCAAAAAACGTTGCACTTGTTTTATTCTCAGCGACTTTATGACAACGGGATATGAAGAATCTCTGCGTATTGCAAAAAAAAGACATGATGTCATCGGGGTCCACATTTATGATAAGCGAGAGGCCAGCCTACCTAATGTTGGACTGATCAAAGCCATGGATTCGGAGACTGGAAAGATTGTTTATCTGGATACCAGTTCACGTTCATTCCGGAAAAAGTACGAAGACCGATTTGAAGACAATTGGAGCTATTTCAAGAAAACATTCCGGAAATCAGGTGCAGATGTAGTCAACATTGCAACCGATGAGTCTTATGTGAATGCTCTCATGAAGTTTTTTAAAAAGCGTGCAAAATGAGAGCAAGGTTCTGGATAGCATCCATCACACTTCTGTTAAGTCTGATACCTGATGCAGCGGCACAGATAAGCATCAATAGCAAGGTTGATACTACTGGAATGCTGATCGGAGATCAACAACAATTGCACCTGACGATCCAACATCCAAGAAAAGCTTTGGTGAAGTCGTTTTATGCCTCCGCACTGGACACTATCACAAATTTTGAAATCATCGAACAAACTCCTTGGGACACCTTAGGAACGGAACCGATTACCATCAAAAAAGATATCACTTTTACAATCTTCGATTCTGGCTATTATTGGATTCCCCGTATACCTCATATGATGGTATTGAATGGTGATACAACCCTGGCTTATTCAAATAATATTCCGATCACAGTTCAGACGATACAAACCGATAGCACTTCTTTGGCTCCTATCAGAGAAATCAAAGAAGAACCTATTACCATAAGGGATTTCATTCCATATATCATCGGGGCCGCCGTCATGTTTGCTCTAATCGGGTTAATTTATTGGTGGATCAGAAGACCAAAAATGGAGGAAGACGAGGCCGTCGAAGAAAAGAAAGAGATCATTCCTGCACATGTAATAGCCTTGGAAAAGCTCAAGTCTCTAAGAGACCAGGAGCTCTGGCAAAAAGGAGAACAGAAAGAATATCATAGTCAACTTACCTATATCGTACGAGAATATCTTGAAAATCGATATGGCATAACGGCACTGGAATCGACAACCTACGAAATTGAACAAGACTTGGAATCAGTCGATTTCGATAGCAAATTCAAAGATAATCTGCGTGAGATGCTTAGCATCGCGGATCTCGTAAAGTTTGCAAAGGCGGAGTCGTCGGAGGAAATCAATAAACGTATTATCGAACAAGCTGAAGAATTCGTAAATGCTACACAAAAACAGATTGAAGCAATATGAATTGGTTGATTTGGGCATATGATTTCAAGAATCCTGAATTTCTAATTCTATTGGGAATCATTCCCGTAATCGGTGCTTATTTCTGGTTCCGTAAAAAGCCATACGAACCTTCGATGACCATTTCTGATGTTTCAGATTTTATTGAAGATCAATCGATCAGAGGTCGTTTGAGAATATTGCTTCCAATACTCAGAACATTGGCAGGCATAGCGCTGATAATTGCAATGGCAAGACCACAGTTGACTTTAAAAGAGGAAGAAATTACTGCTGAAGGGATTGACATTGCACTTGTCATGGATCTTTCCAGTAGTATGTTGGCTCAGGATTTCAAGCCCGATAGACTAGAAGTAAGTAAGCGTGTTGCAGATGAATTTGTTTCCAAAAGAATCCATGACAGAGTTTCGTTATCCGTATTTGCAGGTGAGGCGTTCACACAATGTCCGCTTACAACGGATCATGAAGTCATGCGCAACTTTCTTGCAGAGCTCAAATGTGGTATCCTGGAAGATGGAACTGCCATAGGAATGGGATTAGCTTCAGCAATCAACAGACTCAAAGATAGCGAAGCTAAATCCAAAATCGTGATATTGCTGACGGATGGCGTTAATAATGCGGGTTATATCAAACCGCTTACGGCAGCCGAAATTGCCCAGGAATTTGATGTCAAAGTTTACACCGTGGGTGTGGGGTCCAGAGGCGATGCACTGACACCGGTATCAAGAAGAAGTGATGGGCAATATATTTTTGGATTGGCACGTGTTGAAATTGACGAGGAACTACTTCAGAAAATAGCTGAAATGACAGGTGGCAGATATTACCGTGCGACCAATGAGGCAGCATTGCAAAAAATATATGACGAGATTGATGTTTTGGAAAAAACTGAAATTGAAATCACTACAATGAAAAGGTATAGTGACGAATTTTACAAATTCGTCATGTGGGCATTGATACTCCTTGGATTAGAGATTCTATTAAGGACTACCGTTCTTAGGATTTTGCCATGATCTTTAAAGAGTGGAAAATCAGATTGATGAATTGATGTAAAAACAAACATGTTTAGATTCGAAAACGAATATTTTCTATATGCCTTATTTATGGTACCGCTATTGCTGGCACTCTTTGGCGGTGTGATGTGGTGGCGAAAGCGAAAGTTAAAGCAGTTGGGAAATCTAAAGTTATTGGATCGTCTGACACCGCAATATAGCCGCTATAAACATTGGACTAAATCAATTTTAATACTCCTGTCCCTGGGATTTTTAATCATCGGTTGGGCTAATCCACAATGGGGAACAAAAAAGGAAAAAGTCAAACGGAAGAGTATCGATGTATTCCTCGCAATGGATATATCCAATAGCATGCTGGCAGAAGACATCGCGCCCAGTAGGATGGAAAGGACACGAAATTTCACAGTCAAGTTAATCGATCAATTAAAAGGTGAGCGGATTGGTTTAATACTATTTGCCGGCAATGCATATCTACAAATGCCTCTGACAACCGACTACGCCGCTGCTGAGTTATTTGTAAGAAGCGCAAACCCGAGTCAGGCGCCTGCACAAGGAACGGCAATAAGCGAAGCAATAGATTTGGCAGAGCAGTCATTTTCAGAAGACAACAAACAACATAAGGTACTAATCGTGCTTTCTGATGGAGAAAATCATGATGAAGAAGCTCTTGAACGTGCACAATCCGCAGCGGCAAATGGATTACTGATCTTTGCAATAGGAGTAGGTACTCCCAATGGAGGTTATATACCGCAAGCCATAGGTGGCCGCAGAGATTTCAAAAGAGATAGTGAAGGAGCACCCATTATGACAAGATTGAATGAACAAATGCTGGCTGATCTCGCCTCTGCTGGAAACGGATCCTATTTCAATCTGGCCGAAGGAGAAAAGATAGTAGATGCTCTTAAAACCAGCCTGGACAGAGTTGAAAAACGTGAGTTGGAACAAAGATCATTTAGTGAATTTGAAAGCTATTTCCAATACTTTATCGGAATTGGTTTGTTATTACTGATAGTTGAATTTTTGATACCCTATACTCGTAGTGGTATCTTAGCCGGTAAAGATTTGTTTTCTTCAAACTGATTTGGATGAGACTTTTACTAACTACAACATTCATTATGTTCTTGTGCATGATAACAAATGCCCAGAATGCACATGACTGGAAACGCGAAGGTGACAAAGCCTATCGTAATGGTGACTATCAGACTTCAGAAGAAGCGTATCGCAAAGCTGAATTAGATAAAAAAACCGCCAACGGCATATTTAATCTTGGAAATAGTATCTATCAACAGGAACGGTATGAAGAGGCAGTTCGTCAATATGAAGAATTGGCCAATCGCACCAACGCCAACGATACAGACCGTGCAGATGCCTTTCACAATTTAGGAAACAGCTACTTCAATCTTCAACAATTTGATAAAAGCATAGAGGCATATAAGAACTCGTTGAAGCTAAATCCAAAGGACATGGCCACCAAATATAATCTGGCTCAGGCACTTAGACAGTTGAGACTGCAACAGGAACAACAACAGCAACAACAGCAACAAGAACAGGAAGAACAGGATCAGGAGCAAAATCAAGACCAGCAACAACAAGAACAACAGGAAGAAGAACAGCAGCAACAACAGCAGCAAGAACCTCAGGAAAATCAACAAGAAGAACCCCAACAGGATTTGACCAAAGAGGAAGCCCGGCAACTTCTGGAAATTATGGAGCAAGAAGAAAAAAAGGTGCAGGAAAAGCTTAAGAAAGCTCAAAAGGGTCCAAACAAATCCAAAAAGGACTGGTAGGCGTTAATTATTATATATGCGAATTTTACTACTTATTTCATTCTTGATTTGGAGTCCTTCCTTAGAAGCGCAGGATAGTGATATGAGGCTAGAGCTTAGTGCAAGTGCCGATACGATTTACTTTGGAAACGCCTTCAAAGTAGAGTACAAGTTTGTAAATGGACGATTTGGAAGGTATGCGACACCGGAATTGGCGAATTTCGATCTATTGGCAGGTCCAAATCGATCCTCTAGTATGTCAATCATCAATGGACAGCGTTCCAGTGAAGAAATCATCTCCAATTATTACAGGCCTCAAAAGACAGGAACTTTTGAAATTCCCGGATTTCAACTCGAGAGGGATGACAAAACAATGTATTCCAATGCCATTACTATTGTTGTTGTAGAGAATCCAGACAATTTACAGCAAGACCCAAATACAGGACAGCTAGAGGGAAGACCAATGGTAAAGAAAAAGGTACGCAAAAGATATAAGATCTGAAATGGCCCGATTGAATTTCATATTGATTTTGGCATGTCTTGGTATAATGCTTCCAATATCAATCTTTAGTCAAAATAAACCTGTTTCATTTACAGCACAGGCCGATGCCAGACAAGTGACTTTGACGGGACATTTCAAAATTTCCTTTACTCTAAAAAATGCTGAGGGATCCAGTTTTGAACCACCAAGTTTTAGGGATTTTGAAATACTCAATGGCCCTTCCAGATCTATGAGCACTTCGATCTACAATGGTGTAATGTCTTCAGAACTGACATTGTCCTATCTTCTACAACCGAAATCAATAGGCAAATTTACTATCGGATCCGCTTCCATCAGGGCAAGCGGCAAAAAATTGACAAGTAGTCCATTTTCAATCCAGGTTGTTAAAGGACGTACCAATACACTCCCAGGGCAGCCTGCTGAGGATGAGCAAGTCTTTGTTCGGATGGAAATAGATACCACTGTTGGATATGTTGGCCAACAATTGCTTCTGGATTACAAGCTTTATACTACGATCAACATCGCCAATTATAATATTCGCTCAGAATCTGAATATGATGGTTGCTTTGTCCAAAACGTAAGAACCTTTAACAACAGGGCTGTGAGGGAAATCGTAGATGGTATGCAATATACGACTCAAGTACTGAAGCGAGTCGCTTTGTTTCCCCAGCAGAATGGAGTCATCAAAATTGAACCAGCGAAGATTCAATTAGGCATAAGTACGGGGAGGTCTTCTTCGTTTTTCTTTTCCAATACTGTCAAACCTAGATTTGTACAAACCAATGGTCTTGATATTAATATTAAAACCTTACCTGCCAATGCACCTTCTTCTTTTACAGGTGGTGTCGGAAAATACAAGGTAACAACCAGCATTAGTCAATCCCGAGCCACTACTGATGATGCCATATCTCTCAAATTCAGCGTTGTAGGAAATGGAGATATGAAAAGGGTAAGTGCGCCCCTATTGGAGTCTCCAAGAACGAATGCCGGGAATCCTGCATTTGAGATTTACGAACCTACATTGCAAAACGATGCCACTTATGAAAATGGTGGACAATTAGAGGGCCGTAAGGATTATGAATACCTCCTCCTACCAAAGGAAGTGGGCACTTATATCATTGATCCTCAGTTATCATATTATGACATCGATAGTGGTGTTTATGTGACATTAGTGAGCCAAAGATTTCCTTTGTCTATCTCACCGGGCCAAGGGGTTGCCTCAAATAGAGCACTTACGGAAGCATCCATTCAAAAAGACCAACTTAAACCTTACATTCCGAATGTTCCCTTATATAAACCCAAGATTTTCTTTGTCCAAAAACCCTTGTATTGGCTGATTTATAGTCTACCCATCCTGGGCTTTCTAGGACTAGTAGGTTATCAGCAATATCAAGCTTTCAAAGGAGAAATAGATCCCGATGAATTGGCAAGAAGAAGAGCAGAAAAAATAGCACGAGCTAAACTCGCACTTGCAGAATCTTTTATGCAAGACAATAACCCCAAAGCTTTCTATAATGAAATCTCTAAAGCATACTTAGGTTATGTCCATGACAAGCTTGCCATCCGTACTTCAGAGCTTACCAAAGCTAATGTCAGCAATCACTTAAAAGATCTTAGTGTATCCCCAGAATCTGTCTCTCGATTTATGGAAATCATCGGAAGAACCGAATCTGCACTTTATGCGGGAATGACAAGTTCAGGTGATATGAACCAATTCTATACGGACGCGGTCGAGGTCCTTGTTAAAGTAGAACGGGAGATTGCTGCCGAATGACTATTTTGGTCTTCTAATTGAATCGTGACAATGAAAGTACAATTCTGCGGAGCAGCGCGCACGGTCACAGGCAGTGCGCATCTTATTACGCTCAATAATGGTTACAAAATCTTACTCGATTGCGGGCTCTATCAGGGTAATGATAAAGAGATGAATTACTTCAACAAGAACTGGTATTTCAAACCAAATGAAATAGACTGTGTAATTCTTTCTCATGCTCATATCGACCATAGTGGCCGGCTACCAAAGTTGGTAAAGGATGGATTTGAAGGAAAGATTTTTTCCACTCATGCTACCAAGAGTCTTTGTTCTATCATGCTATTGGATAGTGCATTTATTCAGGAAAGAGATGCGGAGTGGTACAATAAGAAGATGTCCAAAAAGAAAAAAAGATTTCAGCGGAAGGAACCCTTGTACCAGACTAAAGATGTTCCTCCCTGTATGAATCAATTTGTGGGTCTCGGATATGACCGCTGGCTTAGGATCAATAAACATGTTGAAGTACTTTTTCGTGATGCTGGTCATATTTTGGGCAGTGCCAGTGTGACTTTGAGAATTACAGATGGTGGTGAAAGTGTTCTTTTCGGTTTTACTGGTGATATAGGCAGGCCGGATCGTCCTATTCTTAGAGATCCTTATCTGATGAAAGCCGTGGATTATCTTATATGTGAATCTACTTATGGTGACAGGTTACATTCCACGGGACCCGAGGAATCTGACAAACTGCTGCAGGTTATTAAGGATACTTGTATCAAAAAGAAAGGAAAACTCATCATTCCGGCATTTAGTGTAGGACGTACCCAGGAGATCGTTTATATGCTTGATAAAATGGAAAATGCAGGCATGCTCCCAAGGATTCCAGTTTATGTGGACAGCCCCCTGGCTGTGAATGCTACAGTGATATTTAATTCACATCCGGAGTGTTTTGACAAAGATCTGGTTGATTATATGGGTAAAGATCCAAATCCATTTGGGTTTAACAATCTGACTTATATTAAGGATGTTGAAGTCTCCAAAAGTCTGAACGATAATCAGGATCCTTGTATCATCATCAGTGCAGCAGGTATGATGACGGCGGGACGTGTAGTACACCATATCTTTAACAACATTGACAAACGTAAAAACACCTTGCTAATCGTTGGATACTGTGCCCCAAACACGCTTGGTGGCATTCTGCGGTCTGGTGTGAGTAAAGTAAAAATGTTTGGAGAGTGGAAGAATGTGAATGCTGATGTCGTAATTATGGATTCATTCTCAGCACATGGTGATCGTAATGAAATGGGAGATTTCCTCTCTAATCAAACCAAGCTTAAGAAATTATTCCTTGTCCATGGTGAATATGATACCCAGAGGAATTTTCAAGCCTATCTCGAGGGTCGTGGATTTGCCAATGTGGAAATACCAGATTTGGATGAAACATATAAACTTTAGGTTATGGTAAAGTCCGGCTTTTCTTTGTGTTTTTTTATGGCTATCTATTTGGTAGCTGGAATGGCGCAATCCGATTGCGTTGCTGGAAGATACACAACAGAAATGTTCAGTTCTGTTTCGACTACTACCGTGCAGTATGGGAAAAATATAGGTATTAATACCTCCGATAGCCTTAATCTGATGATGGATATCTACCAGCCAGACGGAGATTCTGCAGAAAAGCGACCGGTATTTATATGGGCGCATGGAGGCTCTTTCATCTCAGGAAATAGATCAGATATGGCCGTGCTCTGCGAGCAATATGCGAAAATGGGGTATGTGACTGCCACTATTGATTATCATCTTTGGCCAATCTTTGGCGGAATTCCGGATAGTTCCGATGTTGTAGATGTGGTGATCAAGTCCATTGGAGATATGAAAGGGGCTATCAGATACTTCAAAGCAGACCAGGAAGGGTCTAATCTATATAAGATTGATAGCACTAGAATCATTATAGGTGGAATTTCTGCTGGCGCTATCATTGCCATGCATGCTGGTCATCTAGATACGACTGATATCATTCCTCAATTTATTCAAGACGCAATAGATAACAATGGAGGTCTTGAAGGAGAAGCAAACTTTCTTGCCAACTCTTCCAATGTTCTTGCAGTATACAATATGTCTGGTGCACTTTTTAAAAGTGAAATTATAGATCATGAAGATCCATCGTTTATCTCCTACCACGGCACTAGCGATGATGTGGTTCCTTTTCGGACTGGAACAGCGATCAACATTATCACATTGGATGGCAGTGGTGTTTGTCATGAGCAAGCCGATCTTATTAATGTAACAAACAGATTGGATTCAGTCAACGGAGGCGGGCATACAGACATTTATGATCCCAATGGTTCTTTTTCGAGTAATCTGGAATCGTTTATTGAGAATGCAAACATATTCATTGGCAATCAGGTATGCCCTGGTCTGATCAGTGCTGCAACAACTTTTGTTCCTAATGAACTCGTATCGATATTTCCCAATCCAGCTGAAGATGAAATAATGGTACAGCTACCTTCTACAGAAAAAAAGATTTATGTGAGGATGTTTGACGCATTGGGCAGACTTATCAATACGAGAGAATATTATCGGGCAGATCAATTCAGGATATCAAGACCACTGAACGGATACGGAATTTACTTTTTGGAAATAAGTACACCATCCTCGAGGCTTGCTCCAGTGGTGAAAAAAGTGATTTTCAAATGAGGTAAATCTTCTTAATTGAAAAGTTCCTCCAACTTGGCTTCCAATGTAGGGCCTCTCAGATTTCGGGCCAGAATCTTTCCTTCTTTATCGATCAAAACAGTCGTAGGTATTGATCTTACCGCATACATTTTTGCGGCATAAGATTGCCATCCTTTGAGATCACTTACATTCGGCCAGGTAAGACCATCCGCTTCTATAGCACTCACCCAACGATCCTTCTTGCTATCCAGGCTGACTCCGTATATTTCAAAACCCTTGTCTTTATACTTGTCGTACATTCTGACCACATTGGGATTTTCTCTTCGACAGGGTCCACACCAGCTGGCCCAAAAATCTATTAGAACGATCTTTCCTTTCAGCTCACTCAGCGCTAATTCCTTATCCTCAGGACTATTGAGCACGATGTCCGGAGCTTCGGCACCAATTGTATTGGCATTGATCTGATCTACCACCAACTTCATTTGCCCAAGCTCCGCCTTATCCTCATCATAGTATTTATTGACATACCTTGAAGCAAAGTGGGGCATGTTTTTATGGTCTGCATTGAATAGCGTATTTACGACTGCCCCAAGCGCATACTTATAGGCCATGCCATTCTGATCCAATTTGGAAAGTCTTTTTTCGATATAATCAGAATGCACTTTGGATTGCAGTTTTGCTTTCGTTAGTGTTGAAGTATAATTTTTGAAAACTTCATAGACTACAGAAATCTGATTGTACATAGGGTCACTAAGATCTGCATTTGCGAAATAATTGTCTGCGAAGTATTCGATTTCTACATCGTATTCCCCTCCATGATTCTGATAACTCTGATAGGTAAAAAGTTGGGCTATCTTCCGTACAAAGTCATTCTTAAACGTTTTCGGAAGATCCAATCTTGCCTGATCAATTTGAGCTAGTAATTGATTCAATGAATCCTTTTTAGTGATATTATCTGCCTTAGTTACTCTATAGGATTTTATCGCTTCTGTTGACTGTTTATTCAAAGCATTTCGTTCTTTCAAAAAATCCTGATATTCCTGATTCATTTTTGATTTCACTATTCCGGCTGTGGTATACTTATCACAATCGGTCTTCATTTGTACGAGTTTTTCACTTCCCAGAATGACACTTTTTAAGGATCTTGGATTGGGACCTACAAAGTAGAATTGCGGATCCTGCAGAGGCAATTCAAAGTGAAAGACGTTGTCTTCTTTCCCAACAGTTTGAAATTCGCGAAATTGAACACCCGTAAAGGTGTACACCTTAAGAGAATCTAAATCGCAACCAGCTGGTATCTCATATGTAAATTTTACCGTCTTGGCATTAGAAATAGATGCAGATGACCAAGTCAAAGCCATAACCAATAGTAATCCCAGGCCAAGAAAAGAACCAAAGTATTTGGATATATTCATTGTATTCGTGTTGTTTAATCTATTAACGCTAGGAACTCCTTTTCGGATATAATTTTAACAGTTCCGAGTGCTTTTGCTTTCGCAAGTTTTGAGCCAGCTTTCTCGCCCGCAACCAGAAAATCTAAGTTACCACTTACTGCCGAAATATTCTTGGCCCCATTGGCTTCTGCCAGCTGTTGTGCAGCTTTTCTACCCATCTGTTGAAGTGTTCCAGTAAATAAAATGGTTTTCCCATTCAACTGGCTATCGCTCTGTACTACTCTTGGTCTGTCCTCCTCTGTCTGTTCCAGATTTACCCCGAGGGATTCCAAATCTCGTAACATTTGAATATTCTCCTCGTCAGTAAAAAATCGTCTGGCATTTTGTGCTACGGTTGGCCCGATATCTTTAATAGAGATATACCTGGCTTCATCCCAATCAATAAGATCAAATACACTTGATATTTCAGAAGCAATGAGTTTGGATGCCTTTTTTCCAAGATGATGAATACTCAGACTTGCAAGAAATCTATGCATAGGATTCATTTTTGCTTTTTCTACAGCTTCCCTTAAATTGTTGGCTGATTTAACTCCGAATCCCTCTAAGCTGGCTATAGTTTCATAATTCAGTCGGTAGATATCAGGCAAACTATTGATCCAGCCCAATTCATGAAATCTTTCAATATAAGAGGCACCAAAACCATCGATATCCATCGCCTCTTTTGAAACATGGTAAACGAGTCTTTGGATCAACTGTGCCTCGCATTTAGGGTTTTCACATCGCCAGGCAGCTTCCCCTTCATGTTTGACCAATGCCGTATCACAAGATGGGCAGGTGGATGGAAAAACAATCTTTTGTTCCGTTCCATCACGTATATCGGTTATGGATTTAACAATGTATGGGATCACATCACCAGCTCGCTCAACCAAAACGGTATCCCCGATTCTAATATCCTTGGAGGTAATGAACTCCTCGTTGTGCAGAGATATGGAAGTCACCGTTACACCAGCCAATTGAACAGGTTCGATCTTAGCGACTGGAGTAATAGTGCCTATTTTTCCAATCTGATATTCTACGTCAATAAGCTTCGATGTAGCTTGCTTTGCTTTAAACTTATAAGCTATAGCCCATCTGGGATGATGTGCAGTTGATCCGGCAAGACGCTGTAATCTTAGATCATTCACCTTTACTACCATACCATCGATTTCGTATGGATAAGAATCTCTTTGTTCTTCCCAATATTTACAGAATTGGGCCGCTTCTGCAATATTCTTGCATACCTTTCGCTCAACAACCGGCACCTTGAAGCCAAGGTCAGCCAGCATCTGAATTGTCTCGTCATGGGTTTTAAATGAAGAGAGCAAATCATTTCCATTATCATCTGCAGCAAATCCGATCTGATAAAGAAAAGCCTGAATCCGTCTTCTTTCCGAATCTTTGGGATTCTTGACTCTCAGTCCCCCCGTAGCAGCATTTCTTGGATTGGCGAATAGTTCTTCACCATTTTTTGCGCGCATCTTGTTGACCTCTTCAAAGATGTCCTTTCTGATTAAGGCTTCTCCCCTTAATTCGACCCGGGAAATATTCCGTTTTGAAAATGATGCAGACAACGGTACACTTCGCATGGTCTTAATATTATGCGTGATCAATTCCCCTGATTCTCCATTACCTCTTGTTGCAGCTCGTGCTAATTGATCATTCTCATAGACCAGCACTATGGTACCTCCATCATATTTGGGTTCAACACAGTATTCAACATCCTCCAGTTCCGGGATTTTCAATAATCTCCTGATCTGTGCATCAAAATCATTCAAGTCTTCCGCATTGTAACTATTAGCCAGCGACAACATGCTTGTCAGATGTCGAACTGTCGGCGCTCCTTCAACAATATCAACACTCACGCGCTGGGTAGGACTATCTTGCGTAACTAGTTGCGGGTATTCAGATTCAGCATCTTTCAGCAGATCAAAAAGTATATCGTACTCTTTATCACTTAAGACTGGGTCATTTTTAACATAATAGCGCCATTCATGATAGACAATGACCCTTTTCAATACTTCAATTTCCTCCTTGATTTTTCCATTATTTAGTCGATTGGGATCAACAAGAAATGCTTTTGATATATCAATCAATTTCTTTTGCTCGGCATTTGTATAGGCCATTTTATATCTGAAATTTGATATTTTAGAAATTACACTGAAAGATACAAAGGGCAATCAATCACCGTGAAGTTTTTCATCCCACAAATAACCCAATTCAGGTCTCTTGCCATATCCATCTTTAAAATAATCTTTGATATAGGCCATATCGGATTCCATATTGCCAGTAAGATGGTATACATCCGAAAAATAAAGGATGCGCTTTTTGAAATTGATCTTAATAAATGCGAGAGGAACATTTGCCAGCCTGGCAATATGGTAAAATCCCGATTTAAGCTTATCCACTTTTCTTCGAGTTCCTTCCGGGGCAATTACCAAATGCATTTTGTCTTCTCTTTTGAATGTGGCTGCTATACTCTCCACATAATTCTGATTTGCCGTCCTGATCACTGGTACACCTCCTAATGCTCTGAATATCCAACCCCAAGGCCACTTGAATAAAGTATGCTTGCCCAGCCAGTTGATTTGCATTGGCAAACACCATTTAGTAGAAATTCCCAGAGGAAAATCCCAATTAGATGTGTGCGGCATGACAATAAAAATCAAATTCTTATGAAATGGCCCGGGATATTCACCTTCCAATTTCCATCCAAATAAACGCAGCAATGTAAATCCGATCCATTTATTCATCTATAATTTAACATTAGATATTTGTGTAATATGCTTAAAATCAGTTGTTTCAATTTACGATTTGTTGAAAACGACTTCTAAAGTACACTTATCAAGGAAAAAAAATTGTGAACCGGTTGCGAATTACACACATCATCCTCATTATCATCGGGATTGGAATCTCCAATGATTTCCTTGCACAAACACCTGATCTGATGGTGGAAATGCAACCCACCTCCGGTAAATATGATTCGGATGTGCTTGTGTCCCTCTATGCACCTAAAGGAGCCATTTATTATACCCTCAATGGAAATGAACCTACGCGAAGGTCCATTAGATACCGTGGTCCCTTTAAGATCAGAAAAACTACCGTAGTTCGTGCTGCTGCCTATCGATATGGCCAAAAGAGTCAGGTGCTTAGTCAGACTTATTTAATCAAAGAACCAACCTCTTCTATACCGATAGTCTCTCTCAGTGTGCCACCGCATCAGTTATTCAATCCTGAATATGGTTTATTTACAGAAGGTGAAAATATAACTAGCACTCATCCGGCAAAATACGGGGCTAATTACTGGAGCCGACGCAAATTGACTGTCAATGTGGAAATATTTGAGATCAACGAAGACAAGGTCTTCAATGGAAAAACAGAGTTTCGTGTTTTCGGAGGCGTAAGCCGAACTTTTCCGCAAAAATCATTTAGCGTTTCACTAGATAAGAACTACGGTGTATCTGAGTTCAAATATCCGCTCTTTGGGAAATCGGGGCCGAAGAAGATCAAACACCTTGTTTTTAGAAATAGTGGGAGTGATTGGGGTAAATCCCATTTCAGGGATGCATATATCACTTCGTTAACCAGAAATCTCGACTATGAATCCCAGCGATACAGACCTGTGCACATATACATCAACGGAAAGTATTGGGGTATGTACAATATGCGGGAAAAAGTAAATCGCTATTTTCTTGACACCTACTATGATATTGACAGGGATAGCATAGATCTCCTTGAAGGTAGATACCTGATCAAATCCGGATATCGCACAGAATATTTAAAATTGTTACGCTACCTGAGAAATAATGATCTCTCCTCAGAGGAGCATTACGCGTATATAAAGTCCAAAATTGATGTAGAATCATTTACGGATTTTATAATAACTCAGATTTTTGTCAATAACCGGGATGCCGGAGGCAATGTCAAATAT
>JAHHJQ010000204.1 GCA_018680005.1 Bacteroidia bacterium
ATACCAAAAAAGATAAACCAACTCCCCAGGGACACAACAGCCTGCGCAACGATCGGAGCACCAATTTTGAATTGTGTTTTGATCAGTTCAAAATCAAGATCCGGTAATCGATAAAGTCGATAGTTCTTATTCTCCCCATCCAGCAACATGTAAATGAAAAATGCGAGGATCGCCACATATTCAGCAATCGTACTGGCCAGTCCTGCACCGGCAATGCCCATCTCAGGAAATCCAAAGTGCCCAAAGATCAATACATAGTTGAGGATGATATTGATCACAATTAGTAGAATGGCATCATAAACGATAAAAACAGGTCTTGCCACACCGGTATAGAGTGCGACAATGGCGACACCGATATAACTTGCAAAAACGCCCCATGATCGATAATCGATATATTCGAGACTTTTGGTATAAATCACTTCACTGTCCACCATCAGGTCAAATAACCAGGGGCATCCAAAAACCATAAATGCGAACATCAAACATGCCAGCCCAATCTCAAAGTAAACCAACCCATAAAATGTCCTTCCCACTTCTTCATGATTGTCCTCTCCTACCCTACGAGCGATCATGATTTGTCCACCCCTCGAAAATCCAAAACCGATAGCAGAAATGATTAGATAAAACACACCTACGAATCCTATGGCCGCAAAGTCGAGTTCGCTGACATGATATAGAAAGACACTATCGCTCAGAGCGATGACATTCTGTGCAGCACTTCCCAGCATGATCGGAAAAGAGATCTGAAAAATCTGACGATATGAAAGATTAATTTTCATGCTAGGTGCTCAAAATACACTTTCGGGATTGATATAAAAAAAATCATCTGCGAATGCACTTTCTTTCGATTTGAGAATCATTAGCTTTGATATTTCCGACACATCTAATTGTTGCCTTATAACCTATAATCATGACAATATTTAACCTAAAATCACTCATTTTACTTGGTCTTTTTGGAATCATTCTAAATTCATGTAAGACCGAGAATCAAACGAAAAAAAATACTGCTGATACCATGAGCCAGTTATATACCAAAAGTGAAATTCCACAACCTATAGCGAAGAAAGTAGCCAAAGAACTCACAATTCACGAGGATACCAGAATGGACAATTATTATTGGTTGAATGATCGTGAAGACCAGGAAGTACTGGACTATCTCAATTCGGAAAATGCCTATAAGGATGAAATGCTATCGCACACTGAAAAAGCACAGGAGAAGTTATTTGATGAAATCATAAGTCGCATAAAACAAGACGACAATACAGTTCCATATAAGGATAATGGGTATATGTATCAAACTATATATGAAGAAGGTAATGAATATCCTATCCACGTAAGGTACAAGGGAGACGTCAAGGCTAAGAAAGAAGTAATGCTGGATGTTAATGAACTCGCTAAAGACTATGATTATTACTCCGTCGGTGGACGTTCTGTCAGTCCTGATAACCAATGGCTGATCTATGGAGAGGATACGTTGAGCAGAAGGATCTATACGCTAAGATTCAAGAATCTTTCTACCGGTGCCACAACAGATACAAAAATTGAGGGAACAACCGGCAGCGCGGTTTGGGCCAGCGATAATAAGACTATTTTCTATACAAAGAAAGATGTTGAAACGCTTCGCGCCTTCCAAATCTACAGACATAAATTGGGATCTGACCCTGCATCGGACCAATTGATCTATGAAGAAAAAGACAATACCTTTTATTCCTACATCTACAAATCCAAGTCTAAGAAATATCTCATCATAGGGTCCTCTCAAACTATCTCAGACGAATATCGAATTCTTGAAGCTGACAATCCGGATGGAGCATTCAGAATATTCCAAAATCGGGAGCCTAAATTGGAATATGGAATAGCACATTTCGAAGACAAGTTTTTTATAAGGACCAATAAGGATGGAGCCCAGAATTTTAAGATCATGGAAACTCCGGAAGGCAAAACCGGAAAGGAAAACTGGAAAGACTTTATTGAACATAGAACGGATGTTCTTGTAGAAGGATTTGATATTTTTAAGGACTTTATCGTCGTATCGGAACGCGAGAAAGGAATTACGCAGATTGACGTTAGACCGTGGCAAGGAAATGCTCATCGCATTCAATTCCAGGATGAAGCCTTTCTGGCGTATACCACTACGAATATCGAGTTTGATACCGATATATTACGCCTGGGATATACTTCATTGACGACACCCAGAACGATTTATGATTATGATATGAATTCCAAAGAATTCACCCTACTGAAACAGCAGGAGGTAGTCGGTGGAGAATTCGACCCAAACAATTATGTTTCAGAAAGAGTTTTCGCCAAGGCTCGTGATGGTGTGGAAGTGCCGATTTCAATTGTATACCGAAAAGGATTTAAAAAGGATGGAAGCCAACCACTTTTACTTTATGCATATGGTTCGTACGGAAGCAGTATGAATCCTACATTTAGTTCCGTTCGCTTAAGTCTTTTGGATAGGGGATTTGCTTATGCCATTGCTCATATTCGCGGTGGACAGGAAATGGGCCGCCATTGGTATGAGGATGGGAAGTTACTCAATAAGAAGAATACATTTTATGACTTTATTGACTGTGGAGAATATCTAGTCAAAAATAAATATGCACACCCTGACCAACTTCACGCTATGGGTGGAAGTGCCGGGGGTCTTCTAATGGGTGCCGTAGTGAATTATCGTCCTGATCTTTGGAAAGGAGTGGTTGCCGCCGTGCCTTTTGTAGATGTGGTAACTACTATGCTCGATGAATCGATTCCACTGACCACATTTGAGTTTGATGAATGGGGCAACCCGAAGAAAAAAGAATACTATGACTATATGAAGTCCTATTCGCCTTATGACAATGTCGAAGCGGTAGAATTTCCAGCATTGCTTATTACTACCGGACTACATGATAGCCAGGTACAATATTTTGAACCCGCGAAGTGGGTAGCGAAGATGCGAGAAATGAAAGTGGGTGATAATCCATTGATATTCAGTTGCAATATGGATGCAGGACATGGCGGTCAGTCCGGAAGATTCAGGAGATATAAGGAAACCGCGATGGAGTATGCATTCTTATTGGATCTTGCTGGAAAACTCGAAGGTGAACTAATGAATTGATCAGAGCGATAAAACCTGGGTATATAATCAACATTTCCAATCTATATATGATGATTAATTGGTTGTAATCGTATTTTCACCGAGCTGATTATCAATCGGAGACGAACACACACATTGGGTAGACAACGCGAAATAAAACACATTGCCATAGCCGGTAACATCGGAGCAGGTAAAACTACGCTGTGCACAATGCTGGGTAAGCATTTCGGCTGGGACATCCACTATGAATCTGCTGATGACAATCCGTACCTTGCGGACTTCTACGAAGACATGACCAGGTGGTCTTTCAATCTCCAGATTTACTTTCTGAATAGCCGATATCAACAGATTGTCAATATCCTGAACGGTGACAAAACCGTCATTCAGGATCGTACCATTTATGAAGATGCCTACATCTTTGCACCGAATCTGTATGAGATGGGATTGATGTCAAAGAGAGACTACACCAACTACTTTAGTCTTTTCAAGACCATGTCCGCCCAAATCCAAGCACCCGATCTGATGATCTATATCAAAGCAGGCATCCCTACCCTGGTCAACCATATCCAATCCCGTGGCAGGGACTACGAAGGCAGTATGTCACTAGACTATCTCAAGCGCCTCAATCAGAAATATGAGAAGTGGGTCGGTAATTATCGCGACGGCAAACTCCTCATCATCGATGCCGACAAACTCGACTTCAAAGACAATCCTGAAGATCTTGGGCAAATCGTCCATAGTGTTTCCAGTGAATTACATGGGCTGTTCTAATTTTGAATGATTCAATTTTGAATGGGTGAATGGGCCAATGTTGAAATAGTAAGCGGGCAGATCCCCTTTAGGGTTGGGCGCGCTGTGGCAAGGGTTAAAACTTCAATGATTCAATAGGTGATCTCCTACGCTAGAAGCTTGCGCCACCGCTATAGTTTTAACGTAAGCCGTCGGAGATTAAAAATGTTGGAATAGTAAGCGGGCGGATCCCCTTTAGGGTAGGGCGCGCTGTGGCAAGAGTTAAAAATTCAATGATTCAATGGACGATCTCCTTCGCTAGAAGCTTGCGCCACCGCTATAGTTTTAACGTAAGCGGTCGGAGATTAAAAATGATGGAATAGTAAGTGGGCGGATCCCCTTTATGGTTGGGCGCGATGTGGCAAGGGTTAAAACTTCAATGATTCAATGGGCGATCCATTTCCACATTCGTACATTATCGCTTTCCAAAAATCAAACTCCCGACCCTCACAATTGTACTTCCCTCTTCCAGAGCGATTGTATAATCCCCGGACATGCCCATAGAGATCTCTTTAAAATCTTCATTATTCGTAAAATAATTCGTCTTGAGATGGTCGAAAATGGACTTCAGACTTTTAAATTCTGAACGCACCTGATCCATATCGTCAGTGAATGTGGCCATGCCCATGACTCCAACTATTTTGGCATTTTCAAAAGTCTTGAACTCCTCGGATCTCAGCAGTGCTTCTACTTCATCTTGAGAAAAACCATACTTCGTTGACTCTTTCGCGATGTGAAATTGAAGAAGTACAGGAATGATGCGTTCGTGTTGGGCAGCGCGTTTATCGATTTCTTTGAGCAGTTTTGGTGAATCGACCGCATGTATCATATGGACGAAGGAGGCTATCTGTTTCACCTTTTTGGACTGAAGATGACCGATCATATGCCACTCTATATCATCCGGCATGGAAGCTTGTTTCTCTACCAATTCCTGAACCCTGTTCTCTCCAAAGATTTTATGGCCCTGATTATAGATTTCGAGAATCGCGTTGTTAGGTTTTGTCTTTGAAACCGCTACCAGTCGGGCACCATACTTTTCAACCTTTCCTAATATTTCCTCGAGTGCATTCATTACATCACATTTTCTCCTTTCCTAATCCCTTCGTCATCCAAATGGTTCATTCCGGTTTCAATATCAATATGTTCGGATCAGATCGCCAAAGAATAATGCATTCAAAAACAGTTTGTTCGTACCCCACCATGTTCCTCGAAAATTAGGATCCTCTGCAAAAAGGACGGCTCTTCCGGAACCCACCTGGCTGGTGACGATCGAGGCTGATTTCTTTAGGTATT
>JAHHJQ010000252.1 GCA_018680005.1 Bacteroidia bacterium
TTGCATTTCTTCATCGTCGGCTTTCTCGCCTTCATCTAACAATGCTAAACCCTGCTGGAGTTGCTGTTCAAGATCAGACAGATCCTGAGCATAAGCCGGCTGCATTAGCATGGCAGATGTAATGAAAAACAGTACAATCAATAGCCTTGGCTGCATAATGAAAAGCAGGAGTTGGTTCAAAAGGTAAACTGCAGAGATGGTAATTACATTCGAATTTATCAAATATATCCAACCTTCTCTTCAGTTCAACCCGGGGTTTAGTTCTTTCAAATCTAATAAAAAGACTTGCTCAAATCCCCGGGGCTGCAACCTAAAGATAAAATATCAGCGATATTAGACGGAGTGTGCCTAAACTTATACCAATGCGCCTTCTTTTACCTCTTCAACTACTTCCGGATTCAACAGTGTCGATGTATCTCCCAAATTAGCAGAATCCCTGGAGGCGATCTTCCTCAAGATTCTTCGCATGATCTTTCCTGACCGTGTCTTTGGCAGTCCATTGACAAACTGAATTTTATCCGGTTTAGCAATTGGTCCAATCTCCTTGACGACCACATCAAGAATACTCTTTCTCAATATGTCATCTGTATCTTCATTTTGGGTAATAACATATGCGTATATGCCTTGCCCTTTGATCTTATGAGGATATCCAACCACGGCAGATTCTACCACAGCAGGATGTTCATTAATGGCATTTTCGACTTCTGCGGTACCCATTCTATGGCCTGATACATTAATGACATCGTCTACTCTACCGATTACTCTTATTCTGCCTTCTTCATCTCTTCTGGCTCCATCGCCCGTGAAATACATTCCTTTGAAAGTAGAGAAATAGACTTGTCGGCATCTTTCATGATCACCATATGTTGTTCGGAGGATAGCCGGCCAGGGGGCTTTTATGCATAAGAGACCTTCCACATTATTACCTTCCAGTTCATTACCATCACTATCCATCAATACGGTCTGAACACCAGGAAGTGGATAAGATGCATAAGTTGGTTTTGTATCTGTAATTCCTGGTAATGGAGATATTAAAATGCCTCCAGTCTCCGTCTGCCACCAGGTATCCACAATGGGACATTTCCCATGACCTACCTGTTCGTTGTACCAGTTCCAGGCCTCTTCATTGATTGGTTCACCCACAGATCCAAGTACTCGAAGTGAGGAAAGATCATATTTGGCCGGCCATTCTTCTCCTTTGGCCATCAAAGCCCTAATAGCAGTTGGTGCAGTATAGAATTGATTGACCTTATGCTTTTCACAAATCTGCCAGAATCTTCCAGGATCCGGGAATGTTGGTACACCTTCAAACATCATTGTCGTTGCTCCTGCCAATAACGGACCGTAAACGATGTATGAATGTCCGGTGATCCAACCGATATCTGCGGTACACCAGTAGATGTCACCAGGTTTGTATTGGAATACATTCAAAAATGAATAGCAGGTATATACCATATAACCGCCAATCGTATGGACTACTCCCTTAGGTTTTCCTGTAGATCCGGATGTGTAAAGTATGAAAAGGATGTCTTCGCTATCCATTTCTTCCGCGGGACATTCAGCGGATTGGTGATCAACTACATCATGCCACCACTTGTCGATATCATCGCTCCAATTGATCTCACCACCGGTGTTTTTATGCACAAGTACATGTTCTATACTATTGCACCCCAAATCCATGGCGTCTTCGACTACCTGTTTTACTTTGATATTCTTAAGCCCTCTGTTGTTGTAGTCAGAACAAATGATCAATTTGGCTTCTGCGTCATCTACCCTGTCGGCCAATGCCTGAGCTGAAAAACCTGCAAACACAACAGAATGGATTGCTCCAATTCGTGCACATGCCAGAACGCCAATAGCTAATTCAGGAACCATCGGCATATAAAATACCACTCGGTCACCTTTACCTATGCCAAGACTTTTCAGTCCGTTGGCGCATTTGTTGACCGCAGCAAGTAGTTCTTTGTACGTGTACGTGACAACTTCTCCATCCGGATCATTAGGCTCCCAGAGTATAGCCACCTGATCACCTCTTTCCGGTATATGTCTATCCAAACAGTTTTCGGTGATGTTCAGTTTTCCGTCTACAAACCATTTGATATTGGGTTCATCAAAATTCCAATCGAGTACTTTATCAAATGGTTTCCTCCATTGGAATGTATTCGCTTGTTCTGCCCAAAATCCTTCAGGATCTTCGATACTCCTTTTATAAGTATCCTGGTATTCTTTTAGTGATGAAATTTGTAAGGTCATATGTTATTAATTTTTCAAGGCTCAAGTTTAGAAATTAATGTTCAAAGATGGAATATTCGAGATCAATCATAATATTGATAAAAGTCATAGTTCCCTAGCTTAGTCTATGTCCTGATCATTGTTGGAACAATTGTAATAATCTAAGAGTCTGATATCAATGTGCTTTTGCATTTGCGGCACCCCTTGGAATTCTGATATCCTCAACGATTGCCTGTACTTCAGCAGGTGGATGTGGTGTTAAGCGGCTTACAACCAACGAAATTGCAGCATTGATCAACATACCCAATGTACCAATACCTTCCGGAGAGATACCAAACCAATAACCCTCCGGTGTCCCTGGGCCTCCCAATTGAGGTTTGAAGTACCATATATATGTCGCAGTAAACAAGATCCCGATGATCATCCCTGATACTGCGCCTTCTCTATTCATCCGACGATCAAATATTCCTAGTATAATAGCCGGAAAGAAAGAGGATGCCGCTAATCCAAATGCCAGGGCAACTACCTCAGCAACAAAGCCAGGGGGATTGATACCTGCAAGTCCGGCCGCTACTACTGCAACAGCTATTGCCACTCGAGCTGCAATAAGTTCATTTCTTTCGGATATCTCAGGTTTCAGATATTTTTTCATCAGATCATGAGAAATGGATGTAGCAATGACCAGGAGTAAGCCTGCAGCGGTTGATAATGCTGCAGCGAGACCACCTGCTACAACCAGGGCTATCACCCATGCTGGCAAATCTGCAATTTCAGGATTCGCAAGCACCATGATATCGCGATCAATCCTGAGTTCATTGATTGAAGCATCTGCAACATATTGAATACGACCATCCGAATTTTTATCATCGAATAAAATCAACTCCGCTGTTTCCCATTTTTTGAACCAAGTCGGCATTTCAGCGTAGGGTTGATTGTCGACCGTCTGAATTAAATTAGTTCGAGCAAATGCCGCCACAGCCGGAGCAGTTGTATAAAGGATCGCAATAAAAAACAAGGCATATCCAGCAGATATTCTGGCATCTTTCACCTTAGGCACGGTAAAAAATCGGACGATGACATGCGGTAATCCCGCGGTCCCAAACATGAGTGCAGCAGTAATAAAAAAGACATTTATTCGGTTGTTCATTCCAGCCTCAGTATATTTCTCAAATCCCAGATCTACACTGATCTGGTTCAGCTTGTCCAGAAGATAAGTGCCATCTTGCATCGTTCCTCCCATACCAATTTGAGGGATCGGATGTCCCACCATTTGTAGTGAAATGAAGATGGCGGGAACGGTGAAAGCAAATATCAACACGCAGTATTGAGCAACCTGGGTATAGGTGATACCTTTCATACCACCCACGACAGCATAGAAAAAAACAATCCCTATACCTATGAATATACCCGTGGAGAATGGTACTTCCAGAAATCTGGCAAAGGCCACTCCCACACCTTTCATCTGACCGACAACATACGTAAAGGACACAAAGAGGGCACAAATGACCGCAACAAGTCTTGCCTGTCTGGAATAGTAACGTTCACCGATAAAATCAGGGACCGTGAACTTTCCAAATTTTCTCAGGTATGGTGCTAGTAGTAGTGCGAGCAATACATAACCCCCTGTCCATCCCATCAAATATTGTGATCCTCCGTACCCCATAAAGGCGATTAACCCAGCCATTGACAAATATGAAGCCGCCGACATCCAATCCGCTGCTGTAGCCATGCCATTAGCAAGTGGTGAAACTCCACCTCCAGCGATATAGAATTCCTGTGTGGATCCAGCGCGGGCCCATATCGCCACTACTATATATAGCAGAAATGTAGCGCCAACGATTACAAAAGTCCAGGACTGTACACCCATTTTTGATTGAATAATTATTTGTGAAATGATCTATTGTTCATGGACATCAAACTCGCGATCGAGACGGTTCATCAGATAGACATAAGTGAAGATGAGGACTACAAAAACATAGATAGAACCTTGTTGGGCAAACCAGAAACCCAGAGGGAAGCCACCGATCCGAAATTGATTGAGCGTATCCGCCAATAGTATTCCGCATCCGTAAGACACAGCAAACCAGATTAGCAATAGGATCAGAAGAATACGAAGATTTCTTTTCCAGTAGAGTTTTGCACTTTCGGAAGCCATGAAGTTGATTTTTGAAATGATTTTCTGAAACTACGGAATTCAACTGTTTTTGTCTTTTTCGGTTGAAAATACTTCATGAGATCTCCTTTCCCTGATGTCATATTTCTTTGCAAACGTTGGCATATGACCTTAATCACCTTACCTAACGACCAAGATCAATTGATCGGTTCCAATTAATCCTGAGTATTGCACAAGAGAAAATTCCAACCAAATTTTTGGTCTAATCAACAACGATACATTATGAATATGAAAAGTGATCCAATGGTAGCTGATCCATCTGCTGCCTCTTTCCGTAAGGAAATTGAAGATCTAAGAAGACAAAACAAAAAGTACGTGTATACCTTTGGGAATGGCCGTGCTGAGGGTAATGCAAGCATGAAGAATCTGCTTGGCGGCAAAGGTTCTAACCTTGCCGAAATGAATCTTGTAGGCATACCTGTTCCTGCCGGATTTACAATTACAACAGAAGTATGTGCCCAGTATAACGCTATCGGCCATGAAATAACTCAAGAGTTGATCAAAGCTCAGGTTAACGAGGCTGTTCAATTCGTCGAGCAAGTCATGGGCAAGAAATATGGGGACCCCAATGACCCCTTGTTATTATCTGTACGTTCAGGAGCACGAGTGTCTATGCCTGGTATGATGGACACCGTCCTTAACCTTGGCTTAAATGATGAAATTGCTGAGTCCGTAGCAAAGAAACCCGGACAGGATAGATTTATCTGGGATTCCTACCGAAGACTTGTTCAGATGTATGGAAATGTAGTCATGGGGCTCAAACCTGAAAACAAAGAAGAAGAGGATCCATTTGAAATCGAGATCCAAAAGCTCAAAAAAGAAAAAGGTGTTGAACTGGATACTGAATTGACTGCTGCTGATTTACGAGAAATGGTTAGCCGATTCAAGGATCTTGTGAAGAGACGTTCTGGTCAATCCTTCCCGACTGATCCATGGGAGCAGTTGTGGGGTTCTGCATTCGCGGTATTCGAAAGCTGGAACAACGAACGTGCACAGGTCTATCGTAACATTAACGGAATACCCAATGACTGGGGAACAGCCGTGAATGTTCAGGCTATGGTATTTGGTAACCTGAATGACAATTGCGCAACCGGAGTTGCCTTTACAAGAAACGCTGCTACTGGAGAAGATCTATTTAATGGCGAATTTCTTGTCAATGCACAAGGTGAAGATGTAGTTGCCGGAACGCGTACTCCACAAGAGATCTCTAAAGAAGGTTCTCAGAGATGGGCGAAACTGGCTCGGGTCAGTGAAGAAGAAAGAAAAGAAAAATATCCATCTCTCGAAGAACTGATGCCAGACATTTATCAGGAACTGCTGGAGTATGAAACTAAACTGGAAAATCATTACAAAGACATGCAGGATTTGGAATTCACAGTCCAGGAAGGCAAGCTTTGGATGTTACAAACCAGAAGTGGTAAGCGAACAGGTACGGCCATGGTAAAGATTGCCATGGACATGTTAAAAGAAGGAATGATCGACGAAAAAACGGCAGTGATGCGTGTTGACCCAATCCGTCTTGATGACTTGTTACATCCCGTCTTTGATGATAAGGCACTTGAAGATATTGAGGTGATATCCAGAGGGCTTCCAGCCTCACCTGGAGCCGCCACTGGTCAAATCGTCTTTTTTGCAGATGAAGCCATGGAATTGGCAGAAAATGGAAAGGAAGTCATCTTGGTAAGAATCGAAACATCGCCTGAGGATCTGAAAGGTATGAATGTGGCTAAAGGTATTCTGACTGCCCGGGGAGGTATGACTTCTCATGCTGCAGTTGTTGCCAGAGGAATGGGTAAATGCTGTATTTCAGGTGCAGGTTCTATCCATATAGATTA
>JAHHJQ010000282.1 GCA_018680005.1 Bacteroidia bacterium
CGTCCCACCTGAAACCCCTGGTATAACTTCAGCGATACCCATGGCCAAACCTTTCAGAATCAATACCAACTTCAAAATAGTGCGTTTTTTGTTTCTGAATTATTATTCAATAGTTATGGTGTCCGAAATAGTCGCATTACCAAATTCCAATACTGGTTGACCTGCATCTTTCCATGCTGAATACCATACGGAACCAACTGCATGGATAGATTGGCGCATTCTTTCTTCTACCATTCCCTTCAGCGCTTTTTCATAGGCCAGGGCATATTCCGTACATTCAAGACGAATATTCTTATCCAATCTATCTTCATAGCAGTATTGCTGATCGCTTGGGAAGGTTTTACTGACCTCTGTTTCTATAGACAAAACATCATCAACCAAAGCATGGCTTTCCTCAATAATCTTCCAAAAGAAATCCGATTTATTTCTGATATACTTTGCTTTGCCGACAATAAAATCATAATCATCCTCAGCAGATAATTCTGGTATTCGGCTCTCCCAAAAAGCATGAATACCTAACTGATTGGTTAATTGTCCATTATAATTTTCTGTAGTGTGCAAAGGCACATGAGCATCCGAGATATAGTGGCCCATATCTGCAGCAAGTCTCAGGATCCGCTCTTCATCACCCATTCGAAAAGCATGAACTAGCTTTCCATAGTGCTGTTCCAGATAAAACGGTAATACACCATAGCTACTGAATCTGTCAAATAAGGTGATCTCGTCATCTTCCAGTACAACAATTTCATCAAAACCACTTAGGATCTCTTTAGGTAGTGGCCATTCCTCTTCATAGTAGTTGTACACTACATCTGACTTGATGAATGCCAGATAATCATTATAGCGTTCTAATTCTTCTTTGGTGTCAATAGAAATAACTTGAACATCAGAGAGTGAATCCAAAGCGTAGGTATGCCCAAAATCATACAAGGTTGAGTCTCCTTCCTCGTGGATAATTTGTATTACTCCATATTTTGCTATGGCAGTTTCAAATATTTTGGGAACATCCTCAAATGGCTGATCTCCCCAATGATCGATATCTATGTAATGCCGGACTGCCTCGTACTCCGTGGCATATCTTCTGACATCAGGATCTACAGCGTGCTCGCTAACAAAACCTATATGGTATTTGAAAAATGGGATCAACTTTGGTGGTAAAGTAAAAACAGCCATTTGATTGATCTTGCGATGACCGTAAAAACCCCAAACTAGACCCTCAGACAGAGGAACCAAAGCAGAACTTAAAATAAGTCCAATAGTAATTAGAATAAGGGGAAGCAAAAACCTGGATAGATTACTTGGCATACTTTCTTTTTCGGATATAGGAATTCACTAATCCAAATATTGCCAGCAAAAGTAAGGGTAAGACAACATTTAATAACTGCCAGAAAGACTTTTCTGATTTTATTTTTGCTTGATTCAATAATCTCAATTCTACATTCTTTTTTCTTGCTTCCAGCAAATCACTTTCTCCGAGTAAATAGGAAATGATATTTCCAAAAAAGGCCTCGTTGTCAAACTTGTAATTCTCAAACCGATTAAATCCTATAGGCATTGGAACAGGTCGACCATCCTGCCCCTGATCGAATCTATTTCGGATTAAATCCCCATCAGAAATGACAACCATGGCCGTCTCCTGACTTTCCGCCTTTGGGTTGGCGTTTGGAATTGGGGCCGGACGATTCGCAAAAAAAGAAGGAAACTTCCCTTCGACCAGTAATCCAAGGATCTTATTCCCATCATCAAATCGGTCAAACTCAGTTTGAATTTTTTGGATTTCAAAATCCAGATTTACAGGATGCTGTTGTTCAAAACTATTCATGGAAGACTTCAGCAAGACTGTTCTTTTCTGATCGAACTTGGTCCTGAGCGTATCAATGGATCCTGCATACCAGAGATTGACTCTATCGAGACGTGTACCTATAATATGTCCATCTCTAGGATCCGGTACAGGATGATAATAATATGGAAAAAGTTCTTGTTTGGGTCTTCCCCCCTGTGAAGCGACCACCAATGGAATCCTGGTGCATTCTGTATCCACGACCAAAGATTTATTCAACCTGATTGCATATTTGAAAAATAATTCATCCAGTCCTAATTCAATGATTGGAGGCAAATATGAAGCCCGACCTCGAAGACTATCCAATTGCACAGCCAGCTGATCAATCATCCATACGATCTTTCCTCCTTGCATGAGATATTGGTCAATTTTGTAGAGATCAGACTCACTGAATGGTTTCATAGGTTTCGCTACAACAAGGACATCGATTTTTTGATCTATTTGTTCCGTACTATCCAGATGTATTCGACCAGTTTGGAAAAAGTGCCTGACAGATTTCTCGTATTCGATGGTTTCCAAAGGAATGAGTTCATCATGACCCTCGGTAAAATATATCAGCGGTTTGCGACCTTTTGATAGTCTTTGTAAGGCACTTGAGAATTTGAATTCAAGAAGGGCAATGCTTTCATTGATAGCGGCCTCGCCGTCTCCGAAAGATTGTTCTTCTAATATTTCGATCGGAACACCATATTCTCCCTGATAAAATACGACATAAGGATAGGCTATCCGTTGGGTGACTTGTTCATCATCAGGAAGCGTAAAACTGGTGTATGTAATGCCAGAAGCAGCCATCTTCCTTTGCCGGGCAGCAACGTCTTCAGGAGGACCTTCTAATGGATCAACAAGATCATATCTGATGCGTGAATTGATATTTTGGAATTGCGAAAGCATATTGACTGTTGCTTCCTGCAATCGCTTCGGACCTGCCTGAAAATCACCTCCAAACAGAATCTCAGCATAAACCGGTTGTTCCAATGTCTTCAATACTTTCGTCGTGTTCTTTGATATAGAAAACCTTTTATCCTCGGTAAAATCGATGCGCCAATTCATTTGAGCAGCGAGATAATTCAATACCAACAGGACTATCACGGTCCACCAAAAAGTACGATGTCCAAATATTTCTTTGATTATCATCATATCAGGCTCGATTCATTTTTAGGACCAGATCGGTAAGCACAATGGCAAAAACCGTGAGGCTTAGGAAATAGATTAGATCTTTCATATCCAAAACTCCACGACTTATGGAATTATAGTGAAAAGCCATTCCCAACTTCTGAATCAAAAGATCACCAGAGGCGAAAAACAAAGACAGACCACTTATCAAATCAAATCCCCAGTAAAACATAAAGCATAGGAATACACCCATTAGAAATGCGCTTATTTGATTGTCAGTGACCGCTGATGCGAGGATTCCAAGTCCTGTAAATCCGGCACCCAACATGATTAACCCAATGTAGGAGCCAAGTATCTCACCTGTGTCGAGATTACCAACGGGTGATCCTAACTGCGAGATAGACAATGCATAGATGATAGTAGGTAAAATTGCTAAAATTACCAGGGTCAGATTAGCCAAAAACTTACCGACGATAATATCCAAAGACCGAAGGGGTTTGGTACTGAGAAATTCAAGTGTTCCAAGTGATTTCTCCTGGGCCAAACTTCTCATGGTGATCGCAGGAATGAGAAAAGTAAACAAGAAAGGTCCCAATTCAAAAAGCTGAGCAAGGGTTGCATAATTACTTTCTAGTACCGAATATTCCGGAAACACCCATATCATCAATCCCAGGACAAGGAGAAAGAAGCCTATCACCAAATAACCAATCATGGAGCTAAAAAAAAGTCTGATTTCCTTAATATAAATGCTTGCCATGTCTAATCTTCGGTGTTTTTGATATTGATCTTGTTTATTTGATTATAGTCTGATATCCTATTGATGATTTCTTCCAGATCGTCGATTTGCAATAAATCTGTTTGCAGCAAATCCATCAATTCTGCATTATCTGTCTCCCATTTCTTTCCTGTTTCCATGTTGAGAACGACAATCTTTTGAATGTTCTTTTCCCTTTGTACCGTCCCCGAATAAATTGGCAATCCATTGTATGGATTGAAAGCGGTCATAGGTATATCCACTATCACTTCAGATTCATAGACAGCCAAAGACAAAGCTCCCACCACAGTAAGACCTGCATAAAC